>JAHFLO010000010.1 GCA_023244855.1 Candidatus Harrisonbacteria bacterium
CTGGAAGAAGTACGTGGAGTTCGATAAGCGGTACCTGCGCCCTACGGAAGTGAATGACTTAGTGGCGGATACCCGCAAAGCGGCGAAGATATTAAAATGGAAGCCAAAAACGAAGTTCGCTGAGCTTGTGAATCTGATGGTGGTGCACGACCTAAAAAAACACGGCGTGGAAGTGAAGCCGCAAACGAAGGCTCCGGCAAAGAAGAAAAAGAAATAAAAAAGCAGCCCGGATTCCATGGGATTCCGGGCTGTTTCGTTGAGGGTTGCGTTAGAGTTACTTTTCCAGTCACGCGAGACTGAAGAGTAGCATGCAGATCAGGACGAGAATGCCCAGGGTCCATAAAGCGACTTCTTGGGTAATCGAAGCATTTTGTTTTTCAAGTGAATCGCTTTCTTTTTCCTTGACAGATGAAGCTCTTGTCCGTATGGCCGGTCTCATCCACGGCAAGCGCCTGACTTGATGACGCATGGTGGTCTCCTTATTTGGCCGGGGCGGGACGCATGGGATCCTTTTTCAGCTCGTACAGCTCACGGTAGTCGTCGTAGGTCGCGAGAGGGGGTCCGATACGGTCCATCGTGATGCCGGGGATGATCGGCATATCCATGCAGTCGCCCCGGAGCGCGTAGTACGCGAAGTAGTCCCGCACGACTTGGTCATGCCCCCAGACGAATTCCAAGCGCTGCGCGAGGATCTGGTCCAGCGAAACGGGACGGTCGAACGATTCGTTCGACAGTTGCCCGAACTTGGTACGCAGGTATAGGAGATCCCTCCATGTCGTCTCCGACAAGGCGGATGTCCAGTACGAGGCGATTTGGATGACGTCCGCGGGATTTTTGTCCTTTTGCTTCGGGTCGCACGCTTCTCGCGCTTTTCCGGAGACTTTCTGCCAGTAGTCCGCAAACGGTTGGACGTTCGCCATGATCGTCGCTTTCACGGCGGCGAACATTTCGCGATCTTCTTCGAGGATCGTGACAGGCTTCCGCCGGACGTAGTAGTCGATCGCTTTTGGGTCATAGAGTCCCCGTGCTTCTTCAGCGCTTGCCAGATGCGATTCCTGCTCGAGCAACTGAAACTCTTCGCCGACCTCGCGGAGGAGCGTACCTTTCGGTCCGATATCTCCCTTGCAGTTTGGGCCGCTGTAATTGCCGCCGATCAGGCACAGGCGTTCCGGAAAGTTCCAATATTCCTTATCTTTCATCTCCATGTACGTTTCTGCGGGGTTCGATTCCCGGAAGGGGATAAGGACGGCGCACATGCCGTCAATCGTCGTTTTCATAAAGCACCTCGTCTCCGTTTTCTAGGTTTTCAAAGGGGGTAATTCCCATAGCGGGAACGCCGTTATAATAGGTAATTTAATATAAAATGTCAAATAAAATGCACCCGTCTCCTTCCATGGAGGGCGGGCGCATAACGGAGCGTAATCAGACGACATTTCTCAAGGTTTCGAGGAGCTCTTCGTGAATATGGCCGTTCGTCGCCATAATCGACGTAGAGAAGGGCGTCCATGGGTTGCCTTTGATGTCCGTAACTTTGCCGCCGGCGAGCTGTATCAAAAGCCCTGCCGCCGCATGGTCTTCGATTGCCGGTTGGGGATGGATATACGCTTGGATTTTTCCCGTCGCGACCATAATGAGCCCTTGGGTAGCGCACATCGGCATCGTGGGATACGTTGAACATTGTCGCAAACGTTCGAGGATGGCGAGCGTATTTTCCGCTGGCTGTTTTGACCAGTCGGTCCAAACGACGGATTTTTTGAGATCCGTTTCGCCGCTCACTGCTATATGCCCCGTGGTTTGGAATCCGGAAAAGAATCCGGAATGGCCTTGGTAGAGTCCACCAGTTTCGGGGAAGTACACGACGCCCATGATGGATACGCCATCTTGAAGCAGGGCGATCGAGACGCCGTAGAGCCCGCAGCCGTGCAAATAGTTATGCGTGCCGTCTAGTGGGTCGACAATCCATACGAGTCCTGTTTTTGGAATCTCGCCCCGTTTTTCTTCGCTGTAGGCGGGGATTGACGGATCAGTTGCACGGAGCAATCCGATAATCACTTGCTCGGACGCGAGGTCGGCATTCGTCGTGAAATCCGGTCCGCGCTGTTCGGTAACGACAGCACTTAATCGCATGTCGCGTAGCATGTCCCCAGCCGTGCGTGCCGTCGTAAGTCCGGCAATGCTCAATCCTCTTATCCAGTTCAAATTCACGCTCATGATTTCTGCCTTTCTCTGTATTCGGTTTTCGAGGTTCGGTGGCTTAACAACGTGCTATATATGCCATGAATAATGGGAAAAAGCAAGGTTGCCGTAAACGGTATAAGTTGGTATTCTAGCCAGAATATATGCACCTGAAAGGTAAGAAAATCCTCGTAACCGGCGGTGCCGGCTTTTTAGGCGGCTATGTCGTCGAAAAGCTCCTCGCTCGCGGCGTGGCGAAAAAAGATATTTTCATTCCGCGCTCGAAGACGGCGGATTTACGCGATTATAAGGCGTGCGTAAAGGCGGTGAAAGGGAAGGATATCGTCATCCACTTGGCGGCGAAAGTGGGCGGTATTGGCGTGAACCGCGAAAAGCCGGGGGAGTTCTTTTACGATAATCTCACGATGGGCGTGCATCTTATGGAGGCCGCGCGTAACGCGGGGGTGGAAAAATTCGTCGCGGTGGGTACTATCTGCGCGTACCCCAAGCATGCGCCAGTGCCCTTTATGGAAGACGCCTTATGGCACGGCTATCCGGAAGAAACGAACGCTCCCTATGGTTTGGCAAAAAAGATGCTCCTCGTGCAGGCGCAGGCGTACCGCACGCAATACAATTTCAACGCCATTTATTTATTGCCCGTTAATTTGTACGGCCCGAAAGATAACTTTGACCCGAATTCGTACCACGTGATCCCCGCGCTTATTAAAAAAGTTGCAGACGCTAAGAAGGGCAGAAAGAAGTTTATTACCGCATGGGGCACGGGCAAGGCGACGCGTGAATTTTTGTACGTGGAGGACGCGGCAGAAGCTATCGTGCTCGCGACGGAGAAGTACGAAAAGTCAGACCCTGTAAACCTCGGCTCAGGCACGGAAATTTCCATAAAGAATTTGGTAAAGGCTGTGTGTAAGGTGATGGATTTTAAAGGCGAGGTGAAGTGGGATGCAACAAAGCCCGACGGCCAGCCGCGCCGGCTACTCGACGTAACCCGCGCCGAGCGCGAGTTCGGCTTTACGGCGAAGACGGATTTTATGGAGGGGCTGAAGAAGACCGCCTTGTGGTACACTTCCCTCAAATAAGCACATGAAAGTACTTTTTACGGGCGCCGAGTACGATAGGCATGACCCTACGCGCGGGAAGAGCTTCGAATACAATAATTTTTATTGTTCTTTAAAGCGTATGGCGGGCGTCGAGGTAACATACGCGTCGTTCCAAGAAATACTCACGTTAGGCCGGCAGGGTTTTGCGGATAAGTTGCTCGCTCAAGTTGAGCGCGAAAAGCCCGACCTCGTGTTCGTTTTTATGTATACGGACGAACTGTCGCCTGAAACGATACGCAAGCTACGGGCAAAAACAACCGTGCTCGGCTGGTTTTCAGACGACCATTGGCGGTTCGATAATTATTCCCGTTATTACGCCACGGCTTTTTCGTGGGTCGCAACGACGTATTCCAAGGCGCCGGATAGGTATCGTGCGCTCGGCCAAAAAAACGTCATCCGCTCGCAATGGTTTTGTGATGCGGGCTCATACGTGCCGGTAGATTGCGCGAAGGACACCGAGGTTTCTTTTGTGGGGCTTAAAAACGAGGGGAGGGCGCAGCTTGCGGGGCAAATCCGTGCAGCGGGGATTCCTTTATCGCTTTTCGGTGGGGGGTGGGATGGCGGCCGCTTGCCGCAGGCAGAATTTACCCGCCTTTTTTCGCGGAGCAAAATCAATTTGAATATGACGAGCCCACGGAGCTTGTGGGAGCGCACTTCGTTTGGGCGTCTCTTTGCGCGGCGTTCGCTTAACCGTTTCGTTCCGGATTTTCATTTCGTGAGTAACGTCCGTTCGTGGCTCGGCCAGCGCATACTACAAATTAAGGGCAGGCCGTTTGAGATAGCCGCGTGCGGGGGCTTCTGCATTTCCGGTTACGCGGACGATTTTGAAACGTATTATAAAGAAAACGAAGAAATGGTTTTTTACCGCAGCCCTGAGGATTTAATAGAAAAAATTAAGTATTACTTAGCGCATCCGGAGGAGCGCGAAAAAATAGCGAAGGCAGGCTACGAGCGTACGCTTCGTGAGCACACGGCAGAGAAGCGTTTCGGCGCGATGTTTGCGGCGATGGGGTTATGAAAAAACTCCTAGTCGTGCGGGGACGGCTAGGAGTTTCGGTAAGTAATCGCGGACGAGTTACGGCATGCCTTCGAATTGCCAGATTTGGAGGCTATGGGCATGCTTTTCCACGAAGCGTCGTTGCGGCAGGATCATGTTTGCCGGCAACTGGTTGATAGGGAAGAACTTGCGCGTATCCGTTTCCACGACGTCATCTTCGGGACGGCAGTGCATGTAGATGGAAACCGGCGCACCGTGGGGATGCTCCGCGCCATGGAGCCATTTGTAGGCGTCGATTACGCGGATCCACCGGACTTCAATTCCGAGTTCTCGTTTTGCGACGGCATTACAGTCGTCTTCGAGTGTCAGATTGCCGAGTCCCGTGTATCCACCGGGGACATGCCACTGGCCGGCGAACTGTTGAACGCCGTCACCGTAGACGCAGAGCAGGATTCCTTGCGGACCGAGAATCACGAGTTCGGTCGCGGGCAGGTTGCGCGCGGCGCACAGGGCTTCAAACGACCGCTGCGAAGGTGTACGTCCTTTATCCGTACGCACTTTTTCCAGCAATCGGACGAGCTCCGCATCCTCGTCCGTATTGAAGGATGTTTTAGGGATTGTCGTATTAGCCACGTTTTGTCTCCTATAGCGAGTGTGTTGGGAAATAGCTGTAACACCGCTATAATAGCATTTAATTGAGTTAATTGTCAAATTTGCCCCATGTCTTCGCAGTTGCTAGGCTAATGCGAATGGTTCCCTTGGTAGACAAGAAAATCCTCGTTACCGGCGGCCACGGCTTTCTGGGCGGCAGGGTAGTCCGCACGCTCCTCGCCCGTGGCGTCCCTATGGCGTCGCTCGTTCTGCTGCGTTCGGCGGATTGTGATCTGCGGGCAAAAGCGGACTGCGAGCGCGCCGTAGCGGGCATGGATATCGTGATACATGCAGCTGCCATAAGCGGTAATGGCGCGTTCCACGCAAGCCGTCCTGCGGAAATTTTGTATGATAACGCCCTTATGGCTCTGCAGCTTATAAATGCGGCGCAGCGTGCGGGCGTTACGAAGTTCGTAGGTATAGGTAGCGCCACTGAATACCCCGAATCCGTAGTGTTTCCGCTTAAGGAAGATGACTTGCTAAGCGGCCCGCCTGCCGCGGGGCATGCGGCATATAGTGCCGCAAAGCGGCTTATGCTTGCCGCGGGCGATGCGTATCGCGCACAGTACGGTTTATCCGCCGTGCATCTCATGCCCGCAAATATGTATGGTGCGGGGGAGGGGCGCGATACGTACGTAATCCCCGCGCTTTTCAAAAAACTCATTAACGCTAAAAAAGAGGGCGCGGAAAGCGTAACGATGTTCGGCACCGGCCGCGAGGCGCGAGAATTCTTATATGTGGACGATGCTGCGGAGGCCGTAGTGCTCGCTACAGAAAAGTATGAAGGCGCGGAGCCCGTAAACATTGGTACGGGTATTGAAACGTCTATTGCGGAACTCGTGGAGCACATCACTAGCCTTACGGGGTTTACAGGGAAGGTTGTATGGGGTGGGGAAACCTCGGGTTTAGGCGTACGGCGGGTTTTCGACGTATCGCGCGCGGAGCGGGAATTCGGTTTTACGGCGAAAACGGGCATTGTAGACGGCTTGCGAAAAACCTTCGAATCGCTTACTTTTTAAGGATTATTATGAGCTCCGTAAAGCCCTCAGTCCGTACTTCGTGCCGCGTATGCGGTTTTAAAAAGCTGTCCCCAATACTTTCGCTCGGTGATTTGCACGTATCTGACTTTGTGGACGGGTCGGAAGAGGTGGCTCCCAAGCA
Organism: Candidatus Harrisonbacteria bacterium; assembly: GCA_023244855.1. GTDB lineage: Bacteria > Patescibacteriota > Minisyncoccia > UBA6257 > UBA11618 > CALRGO01. The sequence goes on from JAHFLO010000010.1 coordinate 6,103, forward strand.
TCCGCTTGAGCTCGTATTGTGCAACGAGCAGGCGGGCGGCTGTGGCCTTTTACAGCTTAAGCATACTGTCCCGCACGAGGCGATGTACCGTAATTACTGGTACCGGTCTGGTATGAATAAAACGATGACGGCCGAACTGCATGGAATAGCCTCGACTATGGAAAAAATAGCGGTGGTGAAAGCGGGTGACACCGTTATCGATATCGGGGCAAACGACGGCACGCTGCTTCGCGGGTACGGGGTTACGGGCATTACTCGCGTCGGGTTCGAGCCGGCAAAGAACCTTATGCAGTACAACCGCGAAGGCGGGCTCGAGATCATAAACGATTTTTTTAACTTCGCCGCATGGAAGAAAAAATACGGCGTAAAGGCCAAGGCTAAGGCGATTACCGCTATCGCCATGTTTTACGATCTGGAGGATCCGAACGCCTTCGTTTCGGATGTTAAAAAGTGCCTCGATAAGGACGGCGTTTTCGTCGTGCAGATGAGCTATTTGCCTCTTATGCTTTCGGAAAACGCTTTCGATAATATCTGCCACGAGCATTTGGAATATTATTCCCTGCTTTCGCTCGAGCATCTCTTTAACCGCAACGGTATGGAGATTTTCGACGTAGTCTTGAACGAGATTAACGGCGGCAGTTTCCGCGTGTACGCGCGGCACGCAAAAGGCGGTAAAAACATCAGTATCCCCGTGGGGGCGCAGATCCGCTTGGAATCTTTACGCCTGTACGAAAAGAGCTTGGGTTTGGGCAAGCGCGCCGTCTATATGGCATTTGCGGAGCGCATAAAGGAAATTGGCGTAAAGATTTCTGCTTTTATAAAAAAAGAATTAAAGAAGGGTAAAAAGGTGCACGTCTATGGCGCATCAACCAAGGGGAATACCTTATTGCAGTTTTACGGTTTGGATAGCCGGCATATCGCGGCCGCGGCGGAACGCAATCCTGATAAGTGGGGCAAGAAGACCGTCGGTACTCTTATCCCTATTATTTCCGAAGAGCAGGCACGCAAGGAAAAGCCGGATTACTTCTTGGTGCTTCCGTGGCACTTCCTGCCCGAGTTCAAGGTCCGTGAGGCAGCGTATTTGAAGGCCGGCGGCAAGTTCATCGTGCCGTTGCCGGAATTCAAAGTCGTGGGTCATGAGTCTTAAGAGCCGTTTTATGGCGCGGTACCGCACAGGCGGTTTTTTTCATGCCATATATAAAACAATCGACGTCGCGGTGCGCGGAGTAACTGATTTTTTAGCGCTAAGCCTCCTCCGCGCATTTTCTACGGAAGGATTCGTTTGGAAAGGTAAGCGCGTCCCGTATTTTTACCATCCGTATAATACGACATGGAAAAACGAGCGGATGATAGAAGTGGCTTTGGCACAGGAAATAATCCGGAACTACGGAAAGGGGGATATTTTGGAAGTAGGGAATACCTTGGCGCATTACTTCTCGTTTCCGCATGACGTCGTGGATAAATATGAGGTTGCCGAGGGTGTGGCGAATGAGGATGTGGTCGATTTTAAGCCGACTAAGAAGTACGGTTTGATTGTCACCGTTTCGACTATGGAGCACGTCGGGTGGGACGAAGAGCGGGACGCAACGAAGATCCTGCGTGGTTTTTTGAACTTGCGCGATAATTGCCTTGCCGCAGGTGGCACGCTTTTCGCTACCATGCCTTTGGGTTGCAACGATTATTTGGATGCAATGATACGGGATAAGGCGCTGCCGTTTACCGAAACGCATTTTTTTAGGCGCGGGTCGAAGTCTGGCGGCTGGGTCGAATTCGACGGCGTAAACGGCGTAGGCGGTATCGCGTACGGCAGCCCGTTTGGTGGCGCTAACGGTATAATCGTAGGTATCATAACCGCATGAACAGGGATATTCTCGCCTGCCCCGTATGTAAATCTTCTGATTTGTCGTTTAGTGCGACCGTGGTTCGCTGTGGCGATTGCGGCAGGAGCTATCCAATCGAGCGGCACGACGGCGCGGATATAATAAACTTCATCCCTGACTTCGCCGCGCGGTTCCAAAACCCCGTGCAGAAATTATGGCGGTATTTGCTCGCAACCTCGGTAGCAGAAGAACAGAATTTATTCGACAACCTTCATTCATTCGATGCATACGACCTCCAGCATAAGGAATGCTACGATTTTAGCCGCGGTAGAGTGCTTGATATCGGCGGCGGCAGTGGCGTTTTACGCAGGTGCGTAGGGGAGGGGTGCGAATACGTCGATGTGGAGCCGGATATCAGCGCCTACGAACGCCGGTCGTTCTTAGGTAAGTTCGATAGTAGGCTCGGCGCTCCTTTTACGTTTTTTTGCGGCGTTGGTGAATACTTGCCGTTCCGCTCGCGCTCGTTCGATAGCGCCGTCTTGGACGGCATGATAGAGCACGTCTTCGACCTTAATTACGTTTTTTCCGAAGCGTTTAGGATTTTAAAGAAAGGGGGTATTCTTTATATCTCTGCCGATTTTCATGCGCCCGCCGTCCGGTTTGGCCGTGTTTCCGTTTTTCGGAAGGTTATGAATTATTTCCGCAGGAAGAGCCTCGTAGCGACTATTAAGAGGGTCGCCTCACGGATATTCTTTGGGATCCGTCGCCGGATGAATCCGTGGAAGAATATTCTTGATTTTTCTCAGTCGCAAGTTGAGAACGGGCATATATACGACGATTTGCGCACGTGGGATATTGAGGAAATTGCGGGGCAATTCGGTTTTCGTCTTGAAAAATCCCAAGAGATCGGTCTCGCAACCGTTATTAAACTTATAAAGCCATAATCTCATGAAAATACACCTTACCGGTGCCGTATGGCACGCCGATATTTCGGGGCATATGAAGAATGCTTTCGAAGCGCTTGGTCATGAAGTCATTTTTTTTGATGAGCGGGGGAGTAACCGGTTCGAACGCTTCAAGAAGATTTGGTTGCGCTTTTCGCGCCGGCCGTACGAGGTAGACGACCGTTTCAGGGCGCGCGCGAGCGCGGAATGGATTGCTTCAGTGACTGAATGTAAGCCAGATCTTATTATCTTAGAACATGCGGTAAATATCCTGCCCGCGGCAGTAGAAAAAATTCGTGACCTACATATCCCGATCGTGTATTGGGTAACATCGCCCCCCGACCTTTTGCAGTCGAAGGACGTTTTACTCGGCGTATATTTTGCCGATCACGTTATGACTATAGACAGGGCATGGATGCCCCTCATAGCGCATTTTACACATGGCAAGATAGTGCATCATCTGCCGCTTGGCGGCGCTTCGGAAAACTTTTTTCCTATTGCAGAATCCACGAAGGAGTTCGATATATCGTTCGTGGGTAGTTTTTCGCCTCAGTATCCTGACGGGCTGTTGCGTGCATATTTTGCCGACCGTTTGCCCAAGGATGTTCGCGTAGGGCTTTTCGGCCACGGTACGGGTTATTGGGCGGGGCGGTGTTTCCCTGCAATTAAACCCCTAATCCGTACGGAGGGCCATGTGAGCGTGGAGAAGCTGAACGAAATATATAATAAGTCGGAAATAGTTTTGAACATCCATTCTACGGGGCATCGAACTTCTATCTCTTCACGCACGCTCGACGCGAGCCTCGCGGGAGCGTTCCAGTTGGTTGATTGGCGTGAAGATCTCGACGTACTTATGCCGCAAGGGACGTTTCAGTCATTTAAAACGGCGGATGAAATGCTCGCGCTTATCGGTAAATGGTTGCCCGACCGCGCCCTACGCGCAGCAAAGGCGGCGGAGGCACGTGCGGTAGTCATTGCCGCGCATACGTGGAAGCACCGCGCGGAGACCCTGCTTCGGCTTGCGGGAGTTCGGTAGAAATTATCCTATGAAATGCGTCGTATGCGGCACAGCGGGGAATTTTAAAAATCTTTTTTCCTTACGGGATAGGGTTTTTGCGGTTGAGGGGTCATTCGATTTTTTGCGGTGTCCGTCCTGCGCAGCAGTCATAATTAATCCCCAGCTTTCGGGGGATGCTTTAATGGCGCATTATCCTTCGACGTATCATGAGGATTATACGCAGAGGTATGAGTCGCTGAGCGCTAAGAAAGGGGTAATGAATAAAGTGCGGGCGTTTTTAAAGTTTGGGACGCTTGCTCAATTCTTCGGTTACGGCAGGCGCCGTTGGTTTTTATTTTTCTTATGGCCGCTCGTATACGAATTCGCCCAGTATCCGCGATTCGTCCGTGGAGGCAAACTTTTCGAGGTTGGTTCAGGAACGGGTGCGTTTTTGAAGCTGATGGATGAATTAGGGTGGGACGTGTATGGGTGTGATATTTCACCATCTGCCTGTGCGGTTGCGGCGTCTATGGGGCTTAGGAATATCTCCTGCGGGCCGTTCGATTCAGCTGCTCATCCGCAGGGGTTTTTTGACGCGGTTGTTTTGTATCATGTCCTTGAGCACTTGCCGGATCCGCATGCGGCAATACGCGGTTTTTGGGATCTTTTAAAGCCCGGGGGCGAACTCGTAATGAGCCTGCCTAATACGGGTGGGCTTACGGCGCGTATGTTTGGTAAAAATTGGATAGGCTATGAGGCGCCACGGCACTTGGTTTCTTATAATCCCCGTAATCTCCGTTTGGTTTTGGAAAAGAACGGCTTTGCTGTGGAACGCGTGATAACCAACAGTGCCTTAGGGGGGATCGTAGACAGTATCGAACTTATTCTCGGTAAGAAGCGGAGTAGTTTGGTTTTTTTGCATAAGGCGGCCCGCGCGATGAAATTCTTCCTTGATCCGTTTGCGGACTTTTTCAAGATCGGCGACCAACTGGTAATCCGCGCGCGAAAGCCTGTGGGTCGTGAAATGCCATGAGGGTTTTTATAATCGGCTATCATTGGGTCGGCGGCTTTTCGGATTTCGCGGCAGAAGGCTTTCGGGATAACGGTTGCGAAACGGCCTTGGTATACGAAAACGAATTATCTTTTTTTCAGAAGGCGCGCGCCGCGCTTATGCGGTATCCGTGGCTGTATCGTATCGCCGGCATACTCAAGAAAAAAACGTCCGCAGTCTATCGTTCGTACGAATCGGGTCGTCGCGCGGGCATTGCATCTCGTATTATCCGGCAGGCGAAGCATTTTAAGCCGGATTTTATTCTCATGATTCAATGCGCCGGCACTTCCGCCGAAACGCTCCGTGCGCTGAGAGATGAAACGGGCGTGCCGATTTTCGCGTGGTTCGGCGACAATCCGTTTAATTGGGTGGATGATAGCTATGACGATAAGTGGCAGTTTTTCGATGCATGTTTCGCGGTGGATAGAACGTGGCTCACGCCGCTTCGCACGGCAACAGGTAAACCAGCTTTTCATTTACCGCTCGCGTCGTCGGCGCACGCATATTTTCCAGTACGGACGGTTCCACGCCGTTACGTAGCGGATATCGCATTCGTTGGCGCGCCGACGGAGGAGCGCATTGTTTATATCAAGGCGCTTTCGGGTTGCGATATCAAAATATACGGACTCGGTTGGGACGCGTATTTTGAAAAATATCCGCGGCTCACGAAGCAGTGGCAGGGTCCCGTAAGCTCGAAAGAAGGTAATATGGCGCAGAATGGGGCTACAATCGTATTAGGGCTCTATGGAAAAAATCTTGCGACGTCGGTTGGTCAGCGTGCATTCGACGCGGGTGCTTCGGGTAGTTTTTTTCTTAGCGAGCGCAAGGGGCAATTAACAGATTTGTTTCCTGAGGATGCGCTCGCGCTATTCGATGGTCCCGATGATCTGCGCGTAAAGGCTGATTATTGGTTGTCGCATGACGTGGAGCGCACGGCGGTCGCCGCGCGGTTTCATAGCGCGGTTATGCATAGCAATCTATATCAGCATCGCGCGGCCTCCGTTTGCGAGGCGTTTATATCATTACGTCATGGTTAAGATATTTGCGGTTAAAACGATTACGGGGAATCCGTATGACGCCATGGACACGACGTTCGTTTCGATATTTTCGCGCTTGGATCATAAGCGTGCGGAATATCTTACGGACGCGCCGGAATCTTTTAAAGGGGTAGGCGCAATCCGCGTTATGCGTCTCCGCTATAAGAACACGATCGCGCGCCTTATCGAAAAAATACTCTTAATGAGGAAGGAGCGGCCCGACTGGCTTTTCGGCTACGGGAGCATCGTCGACCTACCTTTTATTATTTTCAAGCCGCGGGGAACGAAATATATCATCAATTATCACAGTATTCTCATACGCCGTTCCACGAAGG
>JAHFLO010000011.1:0-6118 GCA_023244855.1 Candidatus Harrisonbacteria bacterium
GCAAAATAATATCATGCTCGACAGATTCCTTTCGGCGTGGAAGATCCCCGAAATTCGGAACAAGATCGCTATCATAGCCGGTCTTTTAGTGGCGTTCCGCGTCATGGCAAATATTCCGCTTCCGGGTGTAGACCACGCCCGGCTTTTAGAACTTTTCAGCTCTAATCAGTTATTGGGCTACCTGAACGTCTTTTCGGGCGGCGCTTTAAATAACCTTTCTATCGTGATGTTGGGTGTTGGCCCCTACATTACGGCGACTATCGTTATGCAGCTTTTAACGATGGTCTTCCCCACACTTAAAGTCTTGTATTACGAAGAGGGCGCCATGGGCCGTGCGAAGTTTAACCGGTACTCGATGTATCTCACCATTCCCTTGGGCGCGCTTCAATCTTATGGGCTTTTAAACCTCCTTAACCGGCAGGGGATTTTTACCGATTTTAATTCATACACGATTATCACGAATGTCATCATAGCGACCGCCGGCTCCATGCTCCTCGTATGGATTGGCAACCTTATTAGCAAGCAGAAAATCGGCAACGGCGTCTCCTTAATCATTTTTGCCGGTATCGTAAGCTCCTTGCCGCAACAGATACAGACGGCGATTGCCGCGTATGACCCCACGGTGCTCGCAACCTACATCGCCTTTATTATTCTCAGCCTTATCATCATCGCCGCCGTGGTATTCGTAACTGAAGGCGAACGCAAGGTGGCCGTATCGTATGCTAAGCGCGTGCGTGGCAATAAGATGTTTGGCGGTGTTTCGACGTACTTACCGCTCCGTGTAAACCAAGCGGGCGTCATGCCTATTATCTTCGCAATCTCTCTAATGCTCTTCCCGCAATTCTTCGCGCAGATCGTTTCGGCATTTTCTACTGACGTGGGCGGAAAAATTAATGAATGGGTTTCGTACGCCTTCAATAACCAGTTGATCTACGGCGCGCTGTACTTCGTGCTCGTCGTGGTCTTCACCTTCTTCTACACCATGGTCACGTTTGACCCGAAGGAAATTTCGAAAAATCTCCAGCAGGCGGGCGGCTTTATTCCGGGTATTCGCCCAGGGGAACCGACGACCATCTTCCTTTCCCGTCTCTTGAATCGCATCACGTTCTTCGGCGCAGTATTCCTCGGCTTCGTCGCAGTGCTCCCGAACCTCACGCAGGGACTTACGGGCATCCAAAGGCTCTCTATCGGCGGCACGGCCCTACTCATTGTCGTCTCCGTCGCGCTCGAAACGATGAAGCAGATCGACAGCCAGCTCATCGTCCGCGAATACGACTCGCAGTTTTAACCGTATCGCCGCGATGCGGTATGGTACTCTTATTTCATGTCTAATGTAGCCGGCTCCACATTCGTATTTATCGGCAGGTCCGGCTGCGGCAAGGGTACGCAGGCGGCGTTACTTCAAACATATCTCGAGGGCGAAGGATGCGAGGTATTGAAGCTCGGTACGGGCGACTTTGCTCGTGAACGCGCGAAAAAAGACACACTTACCGGTAAGTGGATAAAAAGCATATTGGACGCAGGTGGCTTCTTTCCCCATTGGCTTGCAGGCGCCCTGATGATAGAGATGATCGAACCGCAGCTGACCGCACACAAACAGGTATTGCTTCTCGACGGTTCGCCGCGGCGCATGCACGAAGCGGAGGTACTTGATGATCTCATGATGCACTTAAAGCGCCCTCACGTGCGGGCGATACACTTGGATATCAGCGAAGAAGAGTGTCGTCGTCGGCTTTTAGCGCGTGGCAGGGGGGACGACACGGAAGATGCTATAACGAGCCGCCTTACGTGGTTTAAAACGCAAGTCGTTCCGGTGCTCGACTATTATGGCGACCGCCTTATTTCCGTTTCGGGCGTTGGGTCACCCGAAGCCATTAATGCTAAAATTATAGAATCGTTATGATCCACAAAAAGACCGCGGAGGAGATTGCTGTCATGGCTGAAGGCGGGGTAATTCTTCGCGCCGTAACCGAGGCGCTTGTTGCCGCCACCGCGGAAGGCGTGCGCCTGAAGGAGCTCGACGCCTTAGCGGAAAAATTAATGAAAGAGGCGGGCGGCGAGCCGGCGTTTTTAGGGTACAAGCCCGCATGGGCGGAAAAAGCGTATCCGGCCTCCATTTGCGCTTCGGTAAACGATGTCGTGGTGCACGGCATCCCCTCGGCATACAAGCTGAAAGCAGGCGATATCGTAAAGCTCGACCTCGGCTTGAAGTACAAAGGTTTTTATACGGATACGGCGGTAACGGTAGGCGTGGGTGAGATATCGGACGAAGCAAAGCAACTTATAGCTGTTACGAAAGATTCACTAACGCTCGCCATTGACCAATGTATAGTAGGGAATACCGTGGGCGATATCGGCTTCGCCGTGAATTCGTATGTTAGGAAGCACGGTATGCACGTAGCAAAGGGCTTGACCGGCCACGGTATCGGCAGGCATCTACACGAGGACCCCGTAGTGGCAAATAGCGCAAAGCCAAATACGGGCGCTAAGCTCGTAGCCGGCATGGTAATAGCCGTAGAACCGATGGTGACTTTAGGGAGCGGGGAGACGATACAGCTGAAGCTAGACGAGAGTTTTGCTACGAAAGAGCATGTTTTAGCGGCGCATTTTGAGCATACGGTGGCCATAACTGAAGCCGGCCCGCAGGTATTGACATAACGTAATTTTTAATATATAGTATTTGCAGAATCGCAGGAGGCGATTGATAGTCAAATAAGGCTTCTTGTGAGGCCTAGGAATACGATTTCCTGTTCCAAACCCGTTTCTTTTTCAAGGAGTCCAGTCATGTTGGTCCGATCTCTGTGTCTCTGTCTCGTCCTCACGGGCGCGACAACTGCCTTCGGGCAGCAGCAACAGGTTTCCGTTCAAGTGGAAGGTGGGCGAGTTGTGGGGCAATACATCCCCGATAATCAGCCTGAGCCGGACGGATACGTTCCGATTCAGCAACGGCAGGCTCAATCACCACAAGGAAGCGTGCAGCAGCAACACCAGCATCAGCACGCACACAACTGCACTTGCGGTCAATGCAAACGAACTGTGGTTGGGCGAACGCGACAAGTGTTCGCGAAGACCCATATGACAGTGGTGACGACGGAGCACTCCGTTATCGATCATGGGGTGCAATCCTTCAACGAGTCGCCAGCACCATGCCCGACCCCGCAACGGAATCCGTGTCCACCACGAAATCCCTGCGCTCAGCCGGGAGTGCGCATTGGCACTACAGGAGGACTTGCAACATCATGGGACACCGGCTTCCAAGGATATCGAGGAGGGTGTCAACTGCCGATGCGTAGCGGGTTTGGTGGTGGCAATCTCCTTACCGTAAACGCCGGGTTCGGCGTACTCGGCTACGGCCCACAACTAAATGCTAGCGTGGGGCGAAATCCGCCCATGCAGGCGTTGCCTTCGTGGCGCTGAGAAACAAGTTCCTTAGGTGGGTGAATGGAGACCATCGAGCCACCGTACGCAACTCGCGTACGGTGGTTTTTTCTTTCCTGCGGTATACTGTTTTTATATGCGGAATTCGCGCGGGCAAGTAATGCTCCTTACCGTACTTATAGTCTCCGGCACTATTTTAGGCGCTACAACTATTGCGGGGCTTTTAATGGTGTATCAAATACGCCAAGCGACGAACTTCGGCGAGTCCCTACAAGCGCTCTTCGCGGCCGATACCGGCCTTGAGTGGCAGTTATACCGTAAGTTCCAAAAAGAGGATTATCCGGAGCCGGTATTTTCCCCCGACGTTAACGCGAGCTTCGTTACGGTATATAACGCTTCGAGCTCCCTGCAGTCCGTTGGCTGTGCCGGCGCTTTAATAGAAAACGCCCGCGCAGGGGGGTGCCCCCGCCCCGTAAACCGCGCTTTCGAGCTTATTTTTAAATAAGACTTGCTGTGGATAGCTATTTTTGATATATTTTTTGCAGAAGTGTCAGCTCGTTTCCATTTCAACGTTCTTCGTGCACAAAGAGCGGTTGTGATTGCGACGAATTGGCATGATACCTATCACGGTTGGTAGGTCGGACATCAAGGTGTAGGAGTACAAAAATGCGATGCTTAATTTCTCGTTACAGCCCGGTTAGCCAAGCGAGAGTTAGGTAAGCGCGCCTCCTGCGTGTACAGGCTCCTGTAAGGAGTGCTACTGTGGCCAAGAAGAGAAGCTGCTAAGGCTGCCAAGAACGAGCTCCCGCGAAAAACGGGGGTGTACCACATCGAGTGAGAACCATCTGGAAACGGATGGTTCTTCTATTTTTATAAACATATCCATTAGGTCATTTTTTTGCTAAAATAAGCCCATGAAAAAGGCTGATGCCGAGCTGCGTATAGCGAAGCTCCGCGATACCATAAACCGCCACCGGTACGCATACCACGTACTTAATCGGCAGGAGATTTCAGACGAGGCGCTCGACTCCCTAAAGAAGGAGCTTTTTGACTTGGAGGCCGAGTATCCGGACTTAGTAACGCCCGATTCGCCCACCCAGCGCGTAGCGGGCACGGCACTCGACGAGTTTAAAAAAATTAAGCATGCGGAGCGCATGTATTCGTTAAACGACGCGTTTAGCGAAGCAGATGTTACTGCGTGGCTTACGCGCCTCGAAAACTTTTTAGGAAAGGCGCCTAAGGAATTTTATTGCGACTTGAAGATGGACGGCTTGGCAATCGAGCTCGTATACGAAAACGGCGCGCTTACCACAGCCTCCACGCGCGGCGACGGCATAACAGGCGAAGATGTAACGGAAAATATTCGCACGATAGACGCAATTCCCTTACGCCTTACAGCGGAAACAGAGCTCGTCCCCGTTCGACTCGTCGTCCGCGGTGAAATATTTTTGGCTAAAAAAGAACTCGAGCGTATCAATAAAGAATTAGCTGCCGCGGGTAAAGAGCCTTATGCGAACCCGCGCAACTTGGCGGCAGGGACCATCCGCCAGCTCGACCCAAAAATAGCTGCCAGCCGCAAGCTCCGCTTTTATGCGTATGACTTTTTAAACGCCGAAGGAACGCATACCGAGGAATACGCGCGTTTGAAATCATGGGGTATTCCCGTAAATCCTGAAGGGGGTATCGCGCATTCGATTGCAGAAATCAACGCCTTCCGCACGAAGGTAGAAAAAATGCGCGACGTATTGGCATACGAAATAGACGGTATCGTCGTTTCCGTAAACGATAACGCGCTTTACGCACAGGCAGGGTACGTAGGCAAGGCGCCGCGCGCGGCAATTGCCTATAAGTTTTCACCGCTCGAAGCGACGACGGTAGTGGAAGATATTAAGGTACAGGTAGGCCGCACTGGCGTGCTTACGCCCGTAGCGCACCTGCGCCCCGTAACGCTCCACGGCGTGACTATTACGCACGCGACTCTTCACAATGCGGACGAAATAGAACGATTAGGATTGAAAATAGGCGACACCGTGATCGTTTCGCGCGCAGGCGACGTAATCCCAAAAATCCAAAGCGTCGTTGCGGATTTGCGTACGGGCAAAGAAAAAGAATTCAGAATGCCTGAAACGTGCCCTGCTGACGGATCACCGGTCGTTCGCGACGGCGTGGCATACCGCTGCTCGAACCCCGCGTGCGGTGCGGTACTCGAGCGCAGGCTAAAACATTTCGTTTCGCGCAATGCCTTTAACATCGAAGGGCTGGGCCCGAAGATCATTAACCGCTTTTTGGAAGAAGGGTTGATAACAGATGCAGCGGACATCTTTACCCTCAACGAAGGGGATATCGCCGCCTTGCCGCAGTTCGGGGAGCTCTCGGCCAAAAATATCGTAAGCGAAGCGGCGGCTAAGAAAACCGTTACGCTCTCGAAATTCCTCTACGCGCTCGGCATTACGCACATGGGCGAAGAGACGGCACGGGCGGTTGCTGCGCATTTTTATACGTCATTTAAGAAGGTGAGTAGTCCCGCAGAAATCTGCAGTGTGTTTAGTACGTTTACGGCTGAAGAATGGGAGGTGGTTCCTGATATTGGGCCAGCCGTAAGCGCAAGCCTCTGTGCGTGGTTTACAGACACAAAGAACGCTAACTTCATGACGCGCCTTACGGATGCGGGAATAGTAGTTCTCGTAGAAGAACCAAGGGCGGAGGGCGGTAAACTCAAGGGAAAATCATTTGTGCTTAC
>JAHFLO010000011.1:6218-11926 GCA_023244855.1 Candidatus Harrisonbacteria bacterium
GAGCTTACGGAGGGCGAATCCGCGCGGTTCGTTAAAGATTTAAACGCTGTTTTTGATCACTTTAAGGAATTAGACGCTGTTGATGTTACAGGGGTGGAGCCGATGATTTCTATCGCGGGCGTAAAAAATATCTTCCGCACGGACTCCGTAAGCCTTTCTAGCAAGGCTGCAACCGTGGATGAAGAAGGGTATATCATCAACGCATTTCCCGAGAGCCACGGCGGCCGGCTAAAAGTCCAGAAAATTTTATGAAGGATGAGGTAATAACAATTAAAAAATTCCACGAAGGCCTTACGAATAAGGTTTTTTCGGCGCGCGAGGCACTCGCGGAGTTTTATAAAGTAATCGATACGAAGGATGGGGAAATAGGCGCATACCTTTCGACCGACCGCGACGCAGCCCAAACGCAGGCGGAAGAAGTAGACCGCTTAGTCGAGAAGGGCAGCCCGCTTCCGCTTCTTGCAGGCGTTCCGCTCGCGATTAAAGACAATATCATGGTAAAGGGTCAGCCATGTACCGCAGGCGCGAATATTTTAAAGGGATATACGGCCATATACGATGCAGCCGTGATTAAGAAATTGCGCGGCGAGTCCGCATTATTTTTAGGGAAGACTAACATGGACGACTCCGCCATGGGGTCGTCGACGGAAAACTCCGCCTTCAAAGTAACTAAGAACCCGCGTGACATGACGAAGGTCCCCGGAGGATCCTCCGGCGGCTCAGCGGCGGCGGTTGCCTCCGGCATGGCAGTTGCAGCTCTCGGCTCCGACACGGGCGGATCTATCCGCCAACCGGCAGACTTCTGCGGCATCGTGGGGCTAAAGCCTACCTACGGCGCAGTCTCGCGCTACGGCTTAATCCCTATGGCTTCGAGTTTCGACCAGATTGGCCCTTTAACGAACACCGTAGAAGACGCCGCTATTATGTTTCGCGCGATAGCCGGCGAAGACCCGCATGACGCGACGTCTGCCTCCGTTACGTACGGCGACGAACTCACAGACCCGAACCTTGAACATATGCGCGAAATGACTATCGGCCTGCCTAAGGAATACTTTATAGCAGGGATACACGAAACGATACGGGCGAACGTGGAGGGCGCTATTGCACAATTCAAGGGGTTGAAGGTGCGTTTTAAAGAAATTTCCCTGCCGCACACGAAGCACGCACTTTCGGCGTACTACATCATCATGGCGGCGGAAGCGAGCTCTAACCTCGCGCGACTCGAAGGTATACGCTACGCGCGCGTACCGCAGGCTGAAGAAGCGGCGCATCTCATGGAGCGGTACGTTAAAAACCGCAGCCACGGCTTCGGCACGGAAGTAAAGCGGCGCATAATACTGGGCACATTCGTGCTTTCATCCGGCCACTACGACGCGTATTACGCGAAGGCGCAAAAGGTGCGCGCGCTCATCCGCCGCGATTTCGATGAAGCGTTTAAGGACGTGGACGCAATACTCACGCCCGTTTCGCCCACGCCACCGTTTACGATAGGCGAAAAAACCAACGACCCGCTTACCATGTATCTGTCTGACATTTTTACGATAACCGCGAACCTCGCGGGTCTTCCCGCACTTGCGATGCCGCCCAACTTCCAGCTTATCGGCAAACCGTTCCATGAAGCCGATATCTTAGGCCTCGGCCAGTATTACGAACGCATACGCCGATGATACGTATCACGGCAGACTTAGCGAAATATCTAGGAAACGATATCGCAAATGCGGCGCTATGGCTTTTTAACGGATACATGGCGGCATTACCCTTCCTTAAGGCTATCTCTTTTGCTATAAGCGCATTACTCGTATGGGGAATATTTTATGCGATAACTACTTCAGGTTATTTCGATTATACGAGCGACCTGCGCGCCGACCGGAAGGGGGGTAAAAAAACTGTCGCCCAAAAGATGCGCCGTAAATGGAAATCCGCCGTTTCACACATGCAAAACAGAGTAAGTCGCGCAGAATGGATTACCGCGCTCAAAGACGCCGAAAGCGTAGCGCAAGAGGCCTTCCGCATAAAAGGATACGGGGCGTTGAACGACAGCGACCGTTCGCGCATTGCCTATGAAGCAGGGGAATACGAAACCTTGCCGGATTTAAAAGACGCGCAGACGGCGTACAAAAAAGCGAAGAATGAAGACATTCCCTTTACCCACGAAGAAGCAATAGCGGCGCTCCGCGCGTATAAGAAATTTATACGAGAGACAGGGATTTTAGGTGAGGGTTATTTATAGTCCGGCCGCCCATGCGCGGGCGGGGACATTTCACTGCTCGTCCCGATTAACGATATTAGAATAATCGGGACTGCGCTTTCGGAACCCACGGTTCCGAATAACCTCCTATTCGGAGGGGTCCCGGTAGCTACCCCTCCGACCCACCCCTCGTTCAAGTCCGGCCGCCCCTGCAAGGCCAAATTAAAACATCTCGCAAGGAGATGTTTTAATTTGGCGCGGGCGGCCGGACTTGAACCGGTGACCTTCCCCGTGACAGGGGGACGCTCTAACCAGGCTGAGCTACGCCCGCATATTGCTGTTGATACAGTATGCCGTATACAGCTCTTATTGGCAAGATTATCTAAGTGCGTTTACTGTCTTCTTATATACTTCGCCGCGCTCCTTGTAGTTAGCGAACATATCAAAACTCGCAGCGGCAGGGGAGAATACTATAACAGCAGATTCCTTTTGCGCCGCAAGCTCCTTTGCGCGGTCGAAGGCTATTTTTAAAGCCTCTTTTAGGTTGCTCGCCATAGTAATAGTCCGCTTGGCAGATTTTACTTCATGGGCGATTTTTTCCCTGTTTTCGCCAAAGAGAACTATATGCTGCACAGCGGATTTCTTTAGGGCGGCGCTAAGCGGCGCATAGCTCAACCCCTTATCTTTTCCACCCGCGATAAGCACGATAGGCTCCCTAAAAGAAAGTACGGCTGCGGCAGTCGCAACTGGATTCGTTCCCGCCGAGTCGTTGTAAAAGGTTATGCTCTTAATCTTCTTCACGAGCTCGAGCCGGTGCTCGATGCCGGTAAATTTCTTTACCGTTTTTTCGATGACGCTCCCCGAGCAGCCGCAGGTGCGGGCAACGGCAGCAGCCATCTCAAAATTCTTACGCAAGTTGTCCTGCTTAGGGGTTATACCGTGCTTGCGCGCGGGACTCTTCGCCGCAATACGGACGGATCCGGCGTTCGTAGAGTAAAAGAAAATGCGGCCCGACTTCTTTTGGAAGCGGCCGATATTCGCCTTGGCGTTATAGTATTCGCGCAAATCTTTGTGCGCGTCTAAGTGGTCGGGGAAGATATCTAAAACGACGGCGATATCAGGCGACACCTCCATATCCTGCAACTGGAAGCTCGAAAGCTCGAGGACTACATAATCAGCCTTCTTCGCAGCCGCGAGCGATTCGATCATCGGCTTACCCATATTACCGGCGAGCACCGCCTTATATTTAGCGTTCTTGAGCATCTGGAAGATAAGCGTGCTCGTCGTACCCTTACCCTTAGTGCCCGTTACGCCGATAACGGCGGGCTTGGCGCTTTTCGCCACGGTACGCGCCGCATATAACTCTTCGAAAAAGAGTTTTGTTTGGCTCGAAACCTTAACGCCTTTTTTAACCGCCTGCTGGATTTCGGGCGTGAGGTAGGGGATACCAGGGGAACGGAAAACGATATCGAACGAAGCAATGTCCTTTAAATAACCGATGCCGAGCCGATACGGAACGCCTATTTTTTTAAGCTCGGGCGCAAGCGCCTCGTTGCGGTCGAGTACCGTAATAACCGCTTTCTTGTAGCGGGAAGATTTTTTAAGGAAGGTAAGTAGCGTCCTACCTTCACTACCGAAGCCGAGAACGGCGATATTCATCGCCTTCACCCTAGCATTTACAGGGGGTTATTTCAATCTTTGTGCCACGCGCATAGTTGACGGATATATTAAAGAGTGGTAATATATACTCGTTCAGCTAGCGCAGGCTGTTTTCTAAACTTTTCGGCGTTTCGCCGACCCGCTCAGGGTTACTGAGGAGGAATCAAATGAAAATTCAGGATTTAGAAAATCGGTATTTGATTGGGCGAGACCTACTGTTGTTTCATGCTGAAACCGGAGAATACTGGAGAGGGCCGCTTAGCAAAATTGAGGTGAGTGGCTCATTAGTTTCCTTTCAGTGTGAGTGGATTGCACGATGTATTAACCCTGCGCCATGGACGCTTTGTCAAAAAGGACATGAATTCAATCCGTTTCACATTACTGAGGTTGACTCCGCTGGCGATCCAAGAAGAGAGGTCGTGATCATTAAGAGTCCGGTGGGTTATATCTACATCGAGGAGCCAGGAGATTCTCTGGAGAAGCCAGCGACAACGTAGATGGTTTTCAGAGATCGATTACGCGCACCCAATCTTATTACATAACCAATAGTGAGAGCTCATAACCCCTCGCCGATTTCGGCGAGGTTTTTTTGTTTAACGAATCGTATTTCGGGAACGCTGATGTGTATTATCGAAATTCGGGATATTTTTATTTTGTTGCGGGGGGGGCGCAACACAGTTAGTACCAGATTATATATAAATATAGAGGATATTTATGTGTTTGCGGATAATTGACTAAAGGATAAAAAAACTATTAAATAGTGGCGCGCTGGGAGATGGTCTCTTAGCAGGTGAATGTGGTCGTAACTACAAGGAGTCCGCATGTCACGCATGCTGTTTGAAAAATCAATCGAGAAGCTACGCAACGCATTCGTAGAAGCGTATCCATACGCCGCAAGCAGGCTAGAGCTTTGCGGACCCGATGTGTATGCATGGATTAAGAAAGAGGAACGGGCTCGCACCCCACAATGCGACATATGGGGGGAATTATTATGGGGCGTGGATAAGAAGGAAGAGTGGAGAGCCGCGACAATAAGCCATATGGATGGGCGAAGAATGGACGACGTGCTTCAAGAATACGGCGAACCAAAACTAATTAAGCCCGACAAGCTACTTTCGGCGAGTGATCTTGCGGTGGCGAGCATGAGGGCGAAGGCGGTGTATCGAGGATATGACGACGCACTACTTGTCGTTTTAGACATTCCACAGTGTCGTGAGCGCCGCATAATTCGCGTAGAAGAAATGTCGAGAATTGGCGATGCCACATGGAAAGATATTTTACAGGTAGTGTTTCTCGCATGGGAAGAAAAGCGCCCTCACTATGCAGTGCCTGCGCGCGCATGTATGTGCGCGTGGCTTACCAGCGTGGCAGATGCCATGAAACGTAATGCGATAGAGGCGTTTGACACCGCCGTCGGCTTGTATGACAAAGGTAAAAAAATCCTAAGGGCTGATTCGGTTTTTGTGTACGGATACGGCGCAGGTAATGCGCTCGGCGCCCTATATAGCGCATCCTCGCTTGCAGAACACAAAATGAGCCTACCAAAGTACCTCGGCAAGCGCCTCTACACATTAGAAGGCGTAGGAATGCCCTTTGGGGAATTTATTTTTCATTGCTTAACGAGCAAAGAGCTTGAGCACAGAAAGGAGGATAAGCTACGCATACTGGTAGAAAATGGCGAGTTATGTCGAGTGCGATTTACGGATCAGGTGGTACTCTTTACACCTGAACGATTTTGCAGGCACTATCCGCCAGTCGACAACCCCATCGATATCTTCTAAGAAGCCTGCCGACCAAAGCCGCTTCGGTACCCACCGATGCGGCTTTTCTTTTTTATCTAAAATACAAAAAATTTGTTGCG
>JAHFLO010000012.1:0-6913 GCA_023244855.1 Candidatus Harrisonbacteria bacterium
CAACCAAAAGCGCCGTGCCGGCAAAGAGGCTCATCGCGCGTTTTCCGGAAGGTCGTAATGCCATATGTTTATTTAAAAATACCCTCGCGCATGGTGACCGTTATACGGAACTTGACCTTGCCTTCGAGCGCGTTCGAATCGTTGACGATCACGCTTTCGACTTCGGGCGCTTCGGTGAAAGACTGCAACTGCTCGGCAAACGCCTTGTAGTTAGAGGCATTACCTTCGAGAACGATCTTCCGCTCCGGCACGCGCAATTCCATCACGGCGTACGACACTGACGCATTCGTGCGCGATTCCAAAAGGCCGAACAGGGGCGAGGCAGTAACGTGCGTATCGAGGAGGGACTGCAAATTAACGAGCTGCGAATAAAAACGGACGAATTCATCCTGCTGTTTTGCCGGTATCACCTTACCTAAATCCGTGAGCGCGGCGTCCTGCCCCGTAAGGCGCGAATCAAGTAGTGGCTTGTAGCCAAACGCGAGCCCCACGGAGCCGACACCGACGGTCGCGGCGATGAGGACAGTAAACATCAAAAATCGCCACGGCCAGCCGACCGGTAATTCTTCGCTTTTCATCCGTTCGTCCATTAAGGGAGATACCATTTTTTTCTTTATGAGATACCGCGCAGACCGGCGCCTATAGCGACGGCGAGGCTGGGGCCAAGGGGCGTAAGGGCAATTTCAGATTCCCGTGGGAACTGCACGCGGGCGAAGGGCATAGCCTTTTGCACCTGCATTTCCAAACCCTTACTTGCGTATTCCGCAATGCCGGGGAGGTTCGCGCCGCCACCCGCAATGAGCGCATTTTTAATTGTGCCGCCGTATGCGGAAACATAGCGGTCGCGCAACCGCTTAGCCTCATTAAGAATAGCATCCACAAGAGGCAGTAGCAGTGTGGATAACTCCTCTTCCGCGCCGAACCCGACGTTAACCACGCCCCGCCTGCGCTTAAGCTCCTCCGCGCGCGATTCGATCACGTGCAAGCCGGTCGCAATGGCATGCGTAAGGGTTGCGCCCGAGAAATCCGTCTGCGCCGTAAGGTACGCCATGCCGCGCGAAATAACGGAAAGCGCCGTAGACCGCGCGCCGATGTCTATCACGAGGGTCGGCGCATCGTTACTATCTGCCGGCGTACCAAACGCGCGGGCCAAGGACACTCCCTCGGCCTCGAGCGCCACCAATTCGAGCCCCGCCACCTTAAAAATCATTTTGTACTTCGCGACAATATCGTTAGGTATCGCAAATACAAGCACGCGCTGGGGACTGATACGCGTAAAATCAAGCGAAACGGAGGTAATGGGGAGCGGGATATACTGCCGCGCTTTAAACTGCACCGCCTGCACCACTTCTTTTTCCGGCATCGGCGGCAGGTCTATTACGGTAGAGAACACGGAAAAAGACGGAAGCGCCGCCACTGCGCGAACGGTGTTCGTATGCATGCGGTCTTTAAGGGTCTTTAAGTACTGCCCCGCTTCCTGCTCGAAGATCTTTAACCCGCTTGCCTGTAGCGCCGTGTTGCCACGCGTAAGGTAGCCAAGCGTTTCAAGCATGCCATAGTTGCCGAGACGTGGACCCGCCTTATCGGGAATAATTTCCGCGATTTTTATGGACGTCGTGCCGATGTCCACGCCCAAGCACGGCCGTGCGCCTTCCCCGAACAACTTTTTAAAAAATCCCAGTGCCATGTATGCTACTAGTATACCTCATACCGTGCTTACCCGTGCTAAAAATCTTTTACTCGACATGCTCTTCCCCCGCACGTGCCTTGCGTGCGCTAAAAACGTGCATGCGAACAACGCGCATGCGGTGATTTGCGACGCGTGTATGGCCTCCGTGCCGTTATACGACGCGCTCCACTGCCCCGTGTGCATGCGGCGCATCCCCGCGAGCGGTACACCGTGCCACCCCGAGGCGAAATACGTTTTAGCCCCTGCCACACACTATGCGCACGCCCCCGTGCAAAAGCTCATCTGGCAGATGAAATACGAAAATTGGATGACAGCGGGCGCGCCCGTCGGCACCTTGCTCACGAACTACCTGCGTGCACTGCCGCACGACTTTACGGACTACCACGTTGTACCCGTGCCTTTGCATAAAAATAGGGAGTGGAAACGCGGCTTTAACCAAGCAGCGGTTTTAGGCGCGCACGTAAGCACTGCCTTCCACTTGCCGACTATCGCGAAGAACTTAGTACGCATAAAAGAAACGCCCGCGCAGGCGGACCAAAAGGACTACGCGTTGCGCGAAACGAATATCCAAGGCGCGTTCCATGTGGAGCGCCCCGCGGAATTCAAAGGCAAAAATATACTACTCGTAGACGACGTGACTACATCCGGCGCCACCATCCGCGAAGCAGTGCGCGTTTTAAAAAGCGCCGGCGCGAAAAAAATCATCGCAGCGGTTGTGGCACGGGCACGCTAGAAAAACCACAAGGCCCGTGATAGCATCGGCATAATGATCATCCCTAGCCTTTCGGGAATACGCTTCACGACCGATGAAAATACGGCGGATATTGCCGCGCGGTATGCCGCGGCGTTTGCGGGTGCCTACCGCGGGAAAATAGTAATAGGGCGCGACGCGCGGCCTTCCGGCAAAGCTATCGCGAAAACCGTCATCAAAACCCTTACGGATTGCGGCTGCAAAGTCACGGACCTCGGTATCGTACCCACGCCAACCTTAACCATGGCGCTTATAAAACTCAAAGCTGTGGGTGGGGTGATGATTACTGCGAGCCATAACCCTATAGAGTGGAACGGCCTTAAATTATTCGATGCTACCGGCGATTACTTAAACCATGTTCTCCGCGCCTGATTACCACGTAAAGCAAATTGTTAAGCTCGTTAACGCGAAGGCTATTCGCGCGCGGAAGTTTAACGTGGCGCTCGAAACGATAAACGCGAGTGCCTCGGTTACCGCCAAGCCCCTCTTAGCCGCGCTCGGCTGCACCGTGGCGGGGCTCAACGTGAAAACGAACGGCGACTTCGTCCACATGCCGGAGCCAAACCCGAAAAACCTCGCGGCGTTTACGGAATTCATTAAGAAAAAGAAGATGGATATCGGCTTCGCACTAGACCCCGACGGCGACCGACTCGTACTCGTCTCCCCCACCCATGGCGTGATATCCGAAGAATATTCCGTAGCGCTCGCCGTAGAGCACGTCTTAAAGCATATCGAAAAAGGGCCGGTCGTAATCAACCAATCCACGAGCCGCATGAGCGAAGATATCGCGAAGGCGAACAAGTGCCGCGTATACCGCAGCATCGTAGGCGAACCGAACGTCGTCGCATTAATGCGCAAAAAGAACGTGGTGATTGGCGGCGAAGGTAACGGCGGCGTTATCTACCCGCGCCTACACTACGGCCGCGACGGTATGATGGGTATCGCCTTAGTGTTGGACTATATGGCGAAAACTGGAAAAACTTTAGACGAGCTCGTGGCCGCGATCCCCCGCTACGCGATAGCTAAAGACAAGGTAACACTCGCGGACTTTCCGGCAGCCAAAGACATTTTAATAAAAGAATTCAAAGATGTGCCCCACACGGTAACGGACGGCGTACGCTTTGCATGGCCCGACCGTTGGCTCCACGTGCGCACCTCGAACACCGAACCCATCGTCCGCCTCTTTGCCGAAAGCCCCACCATGGCCGAAAGCGAAGCCTTAATAGCTCGCGCCAAAAAATCCCTCGCACACCTTATTAAAATCAAATAACCTCGGTAACCCCCTTAATCCCAAAAAGCCATCCCCATTTACTATGAATATGCCGGTCGGCATATTCATAGTAAATTGGTTATTCGGTAGGTTTTTTGTGAGGGTGGTGATGAGGATTATAGAGGGGTTCGATGAGGCCGAGTTTTTCTAAGCGGGCGCGGATGCCACCTTCTTTGCGGCCTAAGAGTTTTGCGAGTTCGGGGATGCCCGCATCGCGCTTAAAGAGGTCTTTTAGTTTCTTTTCTTCTTCGTCCGTCCACCGACGGAACGCTTGGGGTGATTCTTTTCGGAGTTTGTCGATAGGACGCTCCTCCATACCTTCCGCACTAGCATCTTCTTTCTCCCCCTCGGGGATTTCCTTGCCGCCTGCGCTTACGATGAAATTAGCGTGCAGTTCTTTTATTTTCGATTTTTCCATACCGCCGAAAAGTGCATCTGCTTCGTCTGACCCCGCGCGGAACGCAATATCTTTTTCAAATACTTCTGGGTGCACTTGGAACGCGCGCTCGTTCCAGCCGAGCAAATGCAGGCCCGAAAGCCGCTTCACGCGCGAAAGCGCCACGTACCCCTGCCCAAACTCGAACACGTCGCTTAAGTCCATCACCGCTTCGTCCAAGCTCACGCCTTGGCTCTTGTGCACCGTCATCGCCCACGCAAGGCGCAGCGGCAGTTGGGATATGCGGGCGCGCTCTTTGCCGCTCTCCTCTATCGCCCAGTCCATTGGCTCCGCCTCTATGCGGCGGCCGTCGCGCGTCTTTATTACCGGCAAACCGCCTGCGCCCGTAAAGTCCTGCACGGTGCCGAGCGTACCGTTAACGAAATGCTCCTGCGGGTTGTTTTTAGTAAACATCACGACGGCGCCTTTCTTTAACTTTAAAAATTGGGGCGACAGGCAGCCTTTTTGCAAACCCGCCACCATCGCGGCGGGGCCGCGCGTTACCATAGTAAAAACTTTCGCCGTGCCTTCGAGCTTAGCTAAAATCGCATCGTTCGTACTATCTACATCCGCATTATGCGAAAAAAGACGGGGTACGGTATCTGCCACCGTGCCGCGCGCAACGCGCCGGCTTTCTATATGCGCCGCGTGGTCGTCGCCAAACATATTTTTACGTATGGCAGAGAGTACGGATAAAAACGCATCGTCGTCCTGCCTATGCTGTTCCGTTAAATAACACGCTACCGGTTGCGCCGCAGTCCACGCGGGCGAATCATACGCAAAAGATATTTTTTCCCTATCCCTATTTACCGGCGGCAACTGGAAAAAGTCACCAACGAAGATTATCTGCATGCCGCCGAACGGCCGCTCGTTGCCCTTAACCACCTTCGTTACCGCATCCACCATATCTATCATGTACGCGCCGAGCATGGAGACTTCGTCTATTACTAATACTTTGGCGCGCACAATGCGCTTAGCCACGTATTCGCGCGAAGCGATTTCTTCCACCTCGTATTTGGAAAGACTAGGGCGAATACCCACACCACTCCACGAGTGGATGGTCATGCCGTTAATGTGCGTTGCGGCGATGCCCGTGGAGGCAGTCACCGCCGCATCAATTTTGCGCGCACGCAAATACCGCAGGTATTCGTTTATCGTATGCGTCTTGCCCGCCCCCGGCTCCCCCGTTAAAAAAACGTTCGCACCGGTCTTTAATATTTCAAGCGCGCGCTGTTGGGTCATATATCAAGCAAGTATAACCATACTTTAAAAATACAAAAGGCGGAGACGGTGAGATTCGAACTCACGGTGCCCTTTCAAGCACAACACTTTTCAAGAGTGCCGCCTTAAACCACTCAGCCACGTCTCCGTATATTTAGTTTTTTTCAACGTCTAATTTCCTAGTGCCGCCTTAAACCACTCAGCCGCTCCGTCTACCGAACGTCCTGCACCGTGATGGTGAAGGTTTGCACGGATTCGCATTGGCCGTTGTAGATGCCAAGGCGGACTGGGTACGTGCCGCTTTGGTTGAAGCTTGGCACCCAGCGCATGTAGCCCGTTTTCGCGTCTACCGTTAACCCTATCGGGCCGTCTATTATACGGTACGACGCTTGGTTTATGTTCCCGCTCGCCGCAATTATCTGATACGAGAATAGATCGCCCTCGCGCACCGTTCCCGACGGGTTAAACCCATATAAGTAAGGCCCCGGCCCTGCGGTACACGCCGTGACCGGCAAGTTACCCGTACGGTCGAGCACATAAATTGCCACGCCCGTATCCGCGTACTGCTGGCCGCCCTGCGACACACGGAAGTTTACGCGGTACTGCCCAATTTGCAACGGCGTCGGCGTCCATATGAAGGTACGTGAATATTGGTCGAGCACCGCGCCTTGCGGCTCGCCCGTCATGGAATATTGCAAGTAATCCCCTTCGCGGTCGTACGCCTGTATCGGAATACGGAGCGTTTCGCCAACGCGCACCGTCTGCTGCTGGATTGGGTAAATAACCGGATTGGAATTCAAGGGCGATATCTGCGGTTGCTGCGGCTGGTTGTATTGGTAGTAGTTAGAGCCAGCGTAGCCACCATACCCTGAATACCCACCGTAACCGTAATATGCACCGCCGCCGTAATTGTACGGATTATATGCTGGTACCGCCTGCGCGGCGTTTACCGTAATCGTAACCGCCATATCGCTTGAACCAACGCGATCCGTCGCGCGGAAGTTAACCGTATAATAACCCGTGCGCTCGGCAGTGGGCATCCACGAGAACGTGCGGTTCGTAGCATTAAACGCCGCACCCGGAGGCAGGTTGGTAGCCGTATACGTTATGGCGCCGCCGTAATTGTTAGTGGCGTTAACCGTAAACTGAAGGAGGTTGCCCACGCGCACGGACTGCGCAGGAACCTGCTGGAACTGCGGCGGGTACGTAGGCTCACGGTAGCCGCCCCAACCACCCCAACCACCAAAGCCGGAATAGCCATAGCTACCCCTATCAACAAATGTCCACGGCCACGAAAAGCCAACGCCGTTATTGCTGTATACAAAACCCGTGTAGTCGATACCATTGCCCGGCCCATACCAATCAAACGCATGCGCCTGCGGCGCGCCTGCTGCAAGCACGGCAAAAGCGAGTATGAAAATACCCCGTGTTGCAAATTCGACTACTTGGACGATCTTCGAAGTATCGGGCTTGGAGTGCATCTGTTTATCTAATGAATCGTTTCATGCATCGTAGCAAAATAATCGAATTTGCAACACGGGGTAT
>JAHFLO010000012.1:7013-8323 GCA_023244855.1 Candidatus Harrisonbacteria bacterium
GTCCACGCGATTTGGCCGTTCGGCATGACTATCAATCCATCCGGACCGTTAACTAAGCGGTAGCTAATCTGGTTGGAGTACGATCCCGTAGAGATCGACTGCACGTTATACGTGTAAAGCTGGCCTTCAGCAGCCGCAAGCGGCGGGTTGAAGTTAGAGAAGCGGATACTGCATACCAAGGGCGGCTGTATCACAACCGGCGGCGGGTAATATACCGGCGGCGGAACAACTACCGGCGGATAAATCGGCGGCAAGTAAGAAGGCGGGTTATACGTAGGCGGAACGTAGACCGGCGGCAAATATGTCGGGGGCTGGTACGTAGGCGGAACGTAAATAGGCGGAAGCGTAGTAGGCGGCGTGTATTTAGGCGGAACGTAAATCGGAGGTAAGAAAGAAGTGCCACCGCCATAATAACCACCAAAGCCACCCCAGCCGCTAAAGCCGCAGGACGATCCGCAACCAATAGAAGAATACGAAGATCCGCCGCCGTAGCACGAGCTACCGCAGCCGGAGTCATACGAAGAGTAACTCGATCCATATGTCGAACCGCAGTTCAAGCCGCAACCGTCGGCGTTGTAACCATAATAGCTGCCGTCGTAAAGATTTAAATTAGAACCGGTATAACCGGAGTCGAAGCCACCACCATACGAACTGTAACCGGAGTCGAAGCCGGATCCGTAGGAGCTGTATCCAGAATCGAAACCACCGCCGTAGGAGCTATATCCAGAGTCAAAGCCAGAACCATAACCGGAATCGAAGCCTCCACCATAGCCGGAATCAAAACCGCCGCCATAACCAGAGTCAAAGCCACCGTAATAATCCTGCGCGGATGCAGAGTTAAACGCGAAAAGCCCCGTAGCGAGCACTACAGCCGAAAACGCGCTTAAAATGTAGGTTTTCTTCATATCTTTATGATGGTTGTTATAATACCAGAGTGGTATATAAAAGTCAAGCTATGCGGTGGATAACGCCGAATACGCCCGTATAGTACGAGCCATGCCGAAAACGGTCAATATATATTACAAAAACCCTAAAAATGGCTATATGCCGATATCCCGCGGTAAGAAGATATTAAGCGTCCAATCCACCATTACTTTCACCTTATTACGAAAACCGATGACTTTAGATAAATACACGGTTCGCCACAGCCACCATGTAAAGTGCCCGAAAAAACGCCACCCACCGACTTCTGCTCCCGCAAACCACTGCCCGAGCGAAAACATATCGCCCTTATGCCAGTAATTAAAAACTTTCATCGGCGCACGCTCTATATCGCGCGCGATATTATCCCCCACGGCGCGGCCCATCGC
>JAHFLO010000012.1:8423-11516 GCA_023244855.1 Candidatus Harrisonbacteria bacterium
CTGCTCCCGCAAACCACTGCCCGAGCGAAAACATATCGCCCTTATGCCAGTAATTAAAAACTTTCATCGGCGCACGCTCTATATCGCGCGCGATATTATCCCCCACGGCGCGGCCCATCGCCACTGCCGCTTGCGCCGTCATCGGCACGCCTTCAATCGATGCGGAATCCCCCGCCACGAAAACATGCGCGTCATTTTTTAAGTAGAGCGATTCCGTTACGATAATGCGCCCCTTCGCATCCGTTTCTACCGCAGGACTAAACGGCACGGGGCTCGCCTTTACGCCCGCAGCCCATATGACGACGTTTGCCGAAAGCCTGCGACCACTCGCTAAAATAACCTCATCCTTCTCAACATCTGTCACCGTGTCATTAGCTACTATCTCTACGCCCCTCCTTTTAAGTACCTGTGCGGCATTAGCGCCTAACTGCGGGCTAAATTGCGGAAGCAAGCGGTCGCCGCCATGCACAAGCGTTAAGGCGTGCGGCGCTTTTAGTATGCGGAATGTTTTCATAAGCTCCTCCAAGTATTCATGCGCTTCGGCGGCGACTTCTACGCCCGTTGGCCCGCCGCCAACCACTACCACACGCGGCATTTCGCCATTTTTAAAAAGGCCAACCAAGCGCGCCTTCACAGCACGCGCATCTGCCAAAGTTTTAAGTGACAAGACGCGCTTTTGCGCTTCGACCGGAAGCCCGAAGAAGTTAGTACCTGACCCGAGCGCATACACAAGGTAGTCGTATTCAAATTCCCCCGCAGTAGTCGTGACCACTTTCGCGCGCGTATCCACGCTCTCTACTTGCGCCTTTGTAAAATCAAGGCAGCACGGCGCTATGGAATAAATATTAAAGGCGACGTTTTCTTGCGACACGCCACCGGTAGCAACTTCGTGCAAAAGCGGCGTGAAAAGGAAGTAGTCCGTAGCGGAAATAAGGCGGAGCGAAACAGACGGATCCTTATGGTACCGCTTATGCAGCTCGAAAAAGGCGTAAACGCCCGCGAAGCCGCCGCCTACGATGAGGATTTTTTTAGGAACGCGTTTGCCCATTACTACTTACTATATACTAGTGTGGACCCACGGAGAATCGAACTCCGGCCTCGCCCATGCCATGGGAGCGTAATACCATTTTACTATGGGCCCTGCTCAAAAAGCGTCCTTTATATATACTACAAAACTTTGCCATTTTCCACTGTTTTCGGTATTCTGTAGCGGAGTAATAACACAGAGCCCCTGTAGTTCAACGGATAGAACTGCTCACTCCTAACGAGCCAATAGAGGTTCAATTCCTCTCGGGGGCACCGAGTAGGAAAAATAAAAATTGCCCGGGTGGCGGAATGGCAGACGCACGCGCCTCAAGAGCGCGCGCCGCAAGGCATAAGAGTTCGAGTCTCTTCCCGGGCACAAAAGAATAACTAGCGGAACCGCACCGGAATCTCTATCTGCGCATCATGTTCCGGTAGGCCGGACGGATTGTCTTTTTTGAATACCACGAAGCCCGTATCCGTAGCGGGCGGAGTAAAATCGAGCGTTGCTAAAAACGACACGAAGTTTTCCGTCATCCACTCCCCCTGCGCTTGCGCGGGAGTAATAGCTACCTGGTTACGGTTCGCATCCAAAATCTCCACGGGGAACGACGCCTCGAAATACCACGTGCCGCGCGCCTCGCCTGATACAGTAAGCGGGCTCGTAATTACCGCATTCGCAGACGGCGCTGTTACGCGAATATTCTCATTTTCCAAAACCGGTGCCGGCCCCTGCGCTTTTTGCCACACAAAAAATCCCCCACCCAAAATAACCACAACCCCGATAATCCACAAAAAATATTTATTCATGATAGTGAATATTGTATACTTAATAGATAGCAAAGGTCGAATTGCACGTATCGATACATCAACTACTTATTATCATGAAAAAGCTTGGCGGACTCGACTGGCTCGCGCTTATTCTCGTGATCGTTGGCGGTCTTAACTGGGGACTCGTGAGCTTGCTCAACTGGAACCTCGTTGACACCCTCTTCGGCACGATGTCTTCGCTTTCCCAGATCGTTTACGGACTCGTTGGCCTTTCCGCGATTTACGTTCTCGTAATCTCCGGAAAACTCGGCAAGAAATAATTTTCTTAAAGATAACAAAACCGCCTTCGGGCGGTTTTGTTATGCATACAAAAAAGGCCGCGCACTATGCGCAGCCATTTGCCCCCACGAGCGACGTATCCGCCGCTACGAGCACGTATAACTTTCAATGAACCGCTCCATCAAGCCAATGTCGTAACCCTTGATATGGAACCGAACGCGACCGGAGCCAATTTCGATCTTCTGCGGCACGGCGAGCGTCAAGGTCTTTGCCGCAACGTCCTTATCACTGATAATTTCAGACGGGAACAATGCGCCCTGCACGACAACCCCATGTTGACCTTCAACAAGAGGATCCCTAAAAACGATAACAAACTGCCTCATGACAATCCCTTTCCTTGCAAACGAAGCCTATGGGTGAGTGAAACGCCGCTCTATAAATACCACAAAAAATCATTTTTTGAAAAGACTAGTATGACACATAACTTACATTACGGGGGCACTAGGAATCGCCTGCCGTTCCGGCAGATCGCCGATTTTCATAGTCGGCTCCACAGAGCCTCCTTGAAAACCGGTGACCTTCGGTTCGATTCCTAGTGCCATAAATAATACAACCGCCACATGGGCGGTTGTATTATTTGCGGGGGCACTAGGAATCGAACCCAGGTTATTAGTTTTGGAGACTAAAGTCCTACCATTGAACGATACCCCCTACGTCTTTCAGAGCATATCATACAGCAAAAAAGACCCTCGGAACAAGGGTCTTTTTTGATTGCAACACCGAGAGCAAACTAGCGCTTGGATTCCTTGAACGCCGTGTGCTTGCGGCAGAAACGACAGTGCTTCGAGAGAGAAAGCTTCTTTTCGTTCGTCTTCTTGTTCTTGCGGGTATGGTAACCGATACGGCTGCACGTGCCGCATTTCATCTTTATGAGGTTTTCCGAAAACTTCGATTTCGCCATATAAGTCCTCCTAGTATACGGTAAAACGGCACGGAATGCAATCCTACGCAGTTATTGAC
>JAHFLO010000029.1 GCA_023244855.1 Candidatus Harrisonbacteria bacterium
TTGGAGTGCAGGTGAAAGAAAGGCGGGGTCACGCGCCACAAATAATACAAGGCCATGCTCCGGCGGCTCTTCGACTATTTTTAGAAACGCGTCCTGCGCCTGCGGCGTAAGGGTTGCGGCGTCCGCAACGATAACGGTTTTCCGCGCACTCCGCACCGGCGCCTGCCACACGAACCGTTGAGCTTCGCGTACGGCTTCGATACCCGTCGTCCCCTCGACCGGAAAAATAATAAGCGAATCCACAAACGGCGCTGGCTCAAGCGTCAAAAGGAATTCCTGTATGATGCCGATCTTTCCTTCCTGCGGGCCGTATCCCCACAACAGGTAGGCGTGGGAAAGATTATCTTTTATTGATAAGAGTGCGTTTGTAGACATCGAGGTGGTTTAAGATTAACCCCGTGCCCTTAGCAACGCAAAAGAGTGGCTCATCTGCTACGAATGCGGATACGCCGAGCATACGCTTAAAGAATTCGTCGATGTGCCCGAGCTGAGCGCCACCACCCGAAAGGATTATCCCTTTGTCCATAATATCTGCCACAAGCTCCGGCGGGGTAACGTTAAAGACGCGCTGGACTTCAGAAACGATATCCATAAGGTGCGGATTCAAGGCCTCCGCAATTTCATTCGAGTTTATAATAATGTCTTTCGGTAATCCGGAAATAAGGTCGCGGCCACGCAATTGAAATTCTTCTTTGTCTTTCGACGGCAACGCCGCGCCGATTTCGATTTTCGCCTGTTCGGCCGTCTGCTCGCCTATCGAGAGCGCATACTTCTTTTTAATCATGTCGATTATAGCTTGGTCGAACTTATTGCCCGCGACGCGAAGCGATGCCCACGACACGATACCACCTAAAGAAACGACCGCGACTTCCGACGTGCCGCCGCCGATGTTTACGATCATGTTGCCCGCGTGGCTGTTGATGGGGATGCCGGCGCCGAGCGCGGCTAAGATCGGCTCCTTTACGATATACGCTTCTTTCGCGCCTGCTTCGCGCACGGCGTTCATGACGGCACGGCGCTCCGTCTGCGTGATACCCGCAGGGACGGAAATGACGACTTCGGGCTTAAATAAGTTGAATGGCCCCACTGCTTTCGCAATAAAGTAATGGAGCATGGCGCGCGTGATGTAGTAGTCGGCAATAACGCCGTCTTTCAAGGGACGGTATGCCGTAATGTCGTCCGGCGTGCGGCCGATCATTTCTTTCGCCTCGCGACCCACGGCGAGCACGGTATTATCGGGCGACGACAAGGCGACAATAGTCGGCTCGTTGATAACGAAGTTGCTGCCAGGGACGTACACGATAGTGTTCGCCGTCCCGAGGTCGATTCCTATTTTACGGATAAACATTTTATTTTGTTGAAACGCGCTTAATATCCGCGCCTAATGCACGGAGACGACCGTCGATATCTGCGTACCCGCGGTCGATTTCTTCCACGCCACCCACGGTAGAGACTCCTTTAGCAATTAACGCCGCGATAATCTGCACCACACCCGCGCGCAAGTCGCGCGCAACGGATTTACCACCTACAAGGGGCGTAGGGCCCGAGACGACGGCGCTATGCTCGCACCCGCGCCCGTTAAAGCGACAGGCGACTTCGCCCAAACACTTTGAAAATACTTTAATATTTGCGCCCATGGCGTTCAAGTCGCGGGCGTACGCAAAGCGGTCTTCGTAAATAGTCTCGTGTATCACGGATACACCCTTCGCTTGCGTGAGGAGCGCTACGAACGGCTGCTGCCAATCCGTCATGAAGCCCGGATGCGTGTCCGTTTCGAGCTCGATGCCCGTAAGCGGCCGTTCACGGAAGAAGGTAATCCCCTTATCCGCAACTTCGTATCCCCCGCCGATGCGGCGGAAAGCGTTAAGGAACGTAAGCAGGTCTTCCTGCCGCGCATCCTCCACGAAAATTTTGCCGTCCGTCGCTGCCGCAAGGCACGCAAAACTCGCGGCTTCCATGCGGTCAGGAATCACGGAATGCGTCGTGCCACGCAGGCGCTCTACACCCTCAATTTCTATCGTGCGGTTCGCGCCTAAGCCAATGATGGCGCCCATTTTTTGGAGCATCTTTATAAGGTCGATAATCTCCGGCTCCACGGCGGCGTTGCATATGAAAGTCTTACCCTTTGCGAGTACGGCCGCGAGGATAGTGTTTTCCGTAGCGCCCACGGACGGAAACGGAAATACGATTTTCGCCCCGTGCAAGCCGTTCGGGGCTTCCGCCTTATAACTTTTTTCCGTTGCCGTAATCTTTGCGCCCATGGCTTCGAGCGCATCGAAGTGCAAGCCTACCGGCCGCGGGCCGATTTTATCACCCCCTAAGATAGGCACCTCCGCCTTGCCGCAACGCGCTAAAAGCGGTCCAAGCGTAAGAATCGGGATGCGGTTGCGGCGCGACAAGGAAAGCACCTCATAACTCTTTATAGCGGGAGTATGTATAGCAAGCTTGCCCTTAGAACGCGTCAATTTACTGCCGATGCTTTCGCACAGCTCAGCGACGATATCCATTTCCCCGATCGCGGGAAAATTAAGGAGTGTTACGCGCTCGTCCGTAAGGAGCGAGGCGACCATCATTTTCGATGCCGCATTTTTTGCGCCCGAAACCCGCACGCTACCGACGAGCTTCTTACCCCCCTTTATAACGAATGATTCTGCTGATTCTGCCATGGGAAACGCGCGTACCGCGCAATGACCGTCATGGTAGCACCGAGCATATCGAAAAACAAATCACCCATAGTATCGAGGACCCCCGTTTGCATGACGCGTGTGGGATCCGTCATAAGGCTATCCGCTAAGAATTCATGGAACTCCCATACGACGCCCACGAGCGTCGCGAATGCGACAAGGACGAGAGCTTCGTAAAAAAATCCCGTAACGCGCACGGAGCCACGCCCGAAAAGAAAATAAGCTCCGAATACGGCAAGCCAAGCCCCGCCCGAAAAATGCATGAGCTTGTCGAGCGAAGAAACAGCCGCGTACCAGTCCGTAAAAAAGAATACGAGATGAAAGGTCGCTATCGCGAGCAAAGAAAAAGCAAGCCAAG
>JAHFLO010000030.1 GCA_023244855.1 Candidatus Harrisonbacteria bacterium
CAGCACAGAAACCTGCATACCGGTTTTGATTTTGCCGATATACGCTTCGGGGATGTCGGACTGTATTTCAAAGCCAGCGCCTGCGAGCGAGAAGGCGGGGGAGCCGGCCGCAATAAACTGGCCGACTTCGGTTTTCTTGTCGGTAATGGTGCCGCTAAAAGGCGCGCGGAGGTAGCTTTGGTCAAGCCGCGCCTGCGATTGCAGTACGCCAGCGTCCGCGCTTGCTACGCGGGCTCCTTGAGCTTGGATTTCCGCTGCCTGCGCGCGCAGTTTTTGCGTAAGGTCGCTCACGGAGGTTATTGCCGCGTTCGTTTCGTCGAGCGCTACGGTAACGGCAGCTTTATAGGACGCAAGTGTCGCGGCGTCGAGGCTCGCTTGCGCGGTCAGGGCGTTTTGCGCCAAGTAGAGCAGGGCGCGGATGTCCGTAAGGCGCTTCGTTGCGTCAATAAGGTCCCCGCTCGAAAGTAGTTTTTGCCATGCTATAAGTGAGCGACCCGCGGCAGCACGCGCCGTATAAATATCGTTTTCAACTTGCGAATCTTTTGTTTGGAAGGTGAGGCGGGGGGTTATATCATCGTCCATAAAAAGCGGGTCGAGCTGCTTGCGAACCGCATCCTCGGCTTTGGCGTACGCTTGGCTCGTTACCGTGCCTTTTTGGCTTTCGTAGTTTTCGAGGGCAGTTTCGGCTTTGGCTGCGTCCGCGCGCGCTGCTAAGGCGTCGCTCTTAGCTTTTGCAAGGTCGGCCTGCGCCTCGCTTGCGTCGAGCGTGCCAATTACCGCTCCTTCCGCGACCCGCGCGCCGATTCCGTAGGGGAGGGTTACGATGATGCCGGAACGCTTAAACCCCGCCTCCGCTTTCTGTAGGGGGACGACGGTGCCAACTGCCGTAATAGAGTTTTCGAGTTCTTGGACGGTGCTCGTCGCAGTATCTGTGGTAATAGCAACGTCCGCCGCGTCCTTAGCGGAGAGGTAGCGGTATTCGCCGTAGAGTCCGGCGCACGCGATGATAAGGATGATAATCCACGTGCGGGTGCGCATATGTAAGAGGTAATTCATAGGTGCTTATAATAACCGTTTTTTGTAATTTTGGCAACCACAGTCTACTATTATAGGTATGAAACTTTCCATCGGAGAAAAAGCACCGTTATTTTCGCTGCCGGATCAAAACGGCGCGGCTCATAATCTCGCGGATATGGCAGGCAAGCGCGTGCTTTTGTATTTTTACCCCAAGGACGATACCGGCGGCTGCACTGCGCAGGCGTGCAGTATAGAGGCCGCGTTGCCTGATTTTACGAAGCTTGGCATCACGGTGTTCGGCATAAGCGTGGATCCGGTAAAAAGCCATGCCAAGTTCGCCGCAAAATACGGCTTGTCGTTCACGTTGCTTTCCGATGAAAACAAGGAAGTAGTGGAAAAATACGGCGTATGGAGCAAAAAGAAGTTTATGGGCAGGGAATACATGGGCACGATGCGCACCTCGTTTTTGATAGGCAGAGACGGGATTATCGAAAAGATATACGAAAACGTGAAACCCGAAGCGCATGCGGCTGATGTCTTAGCCGACTTGACATAAGGCACTCTTCCGTTATATACTGCGCTTACTACTAAGGACTTGGACCGCGCTTTCGTTCACGTAACGACATGCCGACCGGTATCGGGTCACATGTCGTATAGAGCCTGCCCCCGAACGAATAATTAAAGGGAATCCGGCTTATCTCGCAAAAGCATGTGCTTTTGTGACGACTAGGTAGGAATTGTTATGGAAAACGTAAAAGAAGAAGGAGTTTTGTTTACGAATCTCGGCATATCTGGCGAGATTCTCGAGGTATTAACTAAAAAAGGATACACAACGCCTACGCTTATCCAGCAGAAGGCTATAACGCCGTCTATCGAAGGCAAGGACGTGGTGGGTATTGCGCAGACGGGTACGGGCAAAACCCTCGCGTTTGCCGTGCCGATGCTCCAGCGCCTTATGGAGATGAAGGGTAAGATCGGCCTCGTTGTCGTGCCTACCCGCGAACTCGCGGCGCAGGTTGAAGAAACGTTTATTAAAGTCGGCGGCCCCTTGGGTTGCCGCACTGCGCTCCTTATTGGTGGCGCAGCTATGGGCCCGCAGCTCGGCGCTATCCGCCGCGGCCCGCACGTTATTATCGGCACGCCGGGGCGTATTAACGACCACCTCTCGCAGGGTACGTTCAAGGGTGATACGGTTGCAGTCTTAGTTTTAGACGAGGCAGACCACATGTTCGACATGGGCTTCTTGCCGCAGATTAAGGATATTATTTCTACCTTACCGAGTGAGCGCCAGACGCTTCTCTTTTCGGCAACTATGCCGCAAGAAATCTTTACGCTCGCCTCGCGCCATATGAAGACCCCCCTGCGTATCGAAATTGCACGTGCCGGCACCATTGCCGACCGCATGGACCAAGAAATCTTCGTAGTTACGAAAGACCAGAAGAACCGCCTCTTGGAACACTTACTTATGGAGTACAAGGGCGCAGTGCTTATTTTCTGCCGCACGAAGCACGGCGCGAAGAAGTTATGCGCTAATATCCGCGTCATGGGCCACGGCGCTTCGGAAATCCACTCTAATCGCTCGCTCGGCCAGCGCCGCGAAGCGCTCGACAGCTTTAAATCGGGGTCTAAGCGCGTTTTGGTAGCTACGGACATTGCCGCTCGCGGTATCGATGTTTCGGGCATCGAGCTCGTCGTGAACTATGACTTGCCGGAACAAGCGGAAGACTACGTGCACCGCATCGGCCGCACGGGCCGCGCTGGTATGGCAGGCAAAGCCGTTTCTTTGGTAACTGCCGACCAGTATTACAAGGTGAAGATCATCGAGCGGCTTATCCGTATGCCGATCGCGGTTTCTAAATTGCCGGCAACGCTGCCCGCATACCGCACGCCGGTATATGTAGCAGACGACGAGCCGCAATCCGGTGGCCGTTCGCGCTTCGGCTCGA
>JAHFLO010000013.1 GCA_023244855.1 Candidatus Harrisonbacteria bacterium
TTCGCCTTCGCCAAATGCGGCGCAGATACCGCTTTGCCCAAACGCACCACCTATAACGATTTCTTCACCCGCAACGAAAACATCCTGCTTATTCAGCAGTACGTATGCACCCCCTACCACGACTACAATCCCCACTACCCATACAACGCCCTTCCAAAAAGTATTCATAATGCTTCGACTATATGTCTTTTACGGCGATTACTCAACCGTGGCGCGGATGCGGCGGATGCCTTGGGAGACGGCTTCTTCTTTAAGGATCTTAAAGGTACCGAGGGCGGCAGTGTGGGTTACGTGCGGGCCGCCGCAGAATTCCTTGCTGTAGGCGGACTCGAGCGAAGTGCCAGCGTAATACACTTTTACCGTGTCGGGATATTTTTCTTTGAAGTAATACAAAGCGCCGGTTTTTTTAGCTTCAGTGAGCGGCATTTCAACGAAGGTCATGGGTAGGTCTTCGCGCACTTTCGCGTTCACGATATCCTCCGCTTTCTTTAATTCTTCTGCCGTCACTTTGCGCGAGAACGAAAAATCGAAGCGCGTACGTTCTACGGTGATATCCGATCCGCGCTGCTCTACCTCCGCACCCAATACGTCGCGAAGTGCCTGTTGGAGTAGATGCGTAGCAGTGTGAAGGCGCGTTACTTTTTTAAGTTCCTCTTCGCTACCCGCCTTTAATTCACCCGTGTCGAGTATAAGGCCATGGCCGCCGAACTTCTTTTCTGCCCCCGCGCGGGATACCGCTTGGTGCTTTTCGAATTCTTTATCAAAATCCGCGCGTGTAAGACTCGCAGTTTTCTGCGGCGCCATTTCTTTAATAGCCTCATACGGCAAGCCGTAACTCTCGAAGAGCTTAAACGCCGCTTCTGCCGTTACCACATCCATTCGCCCAAGCTCCTTAGCACCGAGTGTCATCGTCTTTTGAAACTTTGCGTATTCGTCATTGAAAACGCCAAGAATTATTGCCTCGTCAAGCTCAGGATACAATACACCGTAAATCCCTACGGTCGCTTTGAGGACTGCGGCGAAAAGCGCCGTATCCATGCCTTGCGCGATAATGCGGCGCATAAGGCGGCGGAGGACGTACCCCGCACCCTTATTCATAGGCCGGACGCCATCACCTACAAGGAATGCAATCGCGCGGCCATGGTCCGCGAACACGTACTTCGTACGTTCGGGTAAGTCCGCGGGCAACGTAACGACGATCGGGGTAAATAAATCGGTTTCGAACACAGTCTTTACGCCCTGCGAAACCATCACGAGGCGTTCGAGTCCCATGCCGGTATCCACGCCGAATTGCGGAAGCGGTTTCAATTCCTTGCCTGCGGCGCCCGCGAGCAAATCCTCGCGGGAACCGTTATAAAAAAACTGGTTAAAGACGACGTTCCAAATTTCCGTATCTTCCCCCGAACCGCTCTTGCAGTAGATCTCCGTCGTCGGGCCGCATGGACCGGAAGAACCCGTCGGCCCCCAAAAAACATCTTCCATTCCCTCGTAGCGAACATCCGTAACGCCCAACTCCTTCCAGATACCAGCAGATTCTTCGTCGCGTGGCACAGCTGCCGAACCTTCGAACACCGTGACATATGAAATGGGTAATGCCATTTCCTTAGTTATAAAATTAAAGGCTAAGGTTATCGCCTCGCGCTTTTCGTAGCCGCCGAAAGAAAAATTACCAAGCATCTCGAAAAACGTGAGATGCCGCTCATCGCCCACTTCGTCGATATCTGACGTCCTAAAGGACTTTTGGCACGACGCCGTGCTCTTCGCGCCGAAGTCGCGCACGGCATCCCCCTCGCCCGTGTAGTACGGCTTGAATTGCTGCATGCCGGCGGTAGTCAAAAGAACCGACGGATCAGTCGGCACCAAAGACGAAGAAGCGACAGCCGTATGACCGTTCTTTACGAAAAAATCTAAAAACCGTTTACGAATTTCATCCGCTTTCATTTCCAAACTATCTTATATCAAAACCTAATTGCCGAGAAGCGCTAAGACGAGCTTTATTTCGCGGATCGCCGCAAGAGTGGCCTGCGTTGGCACTTTACCTACAGCATCCGCCACGGCGGCGATGCGCTTATCTATAAACGCGGGCTTTACGCGCACTGCGTCATACTGGCGTTTCACGAGCGCGAGTTCGTCCCGCAAATCCTCCGCGGGTAACGTGTTTGTAAGCAAGGCGTCCGTTGCCGCACCCGCCGCAAGCACGCCGTGCTGGAAGGCTAAGTCGTACGCGCCGTCTTCCATAAAGCGATTAGCCTGCTGGATAAAATAGTCCGCTTGATCGCTCTTAGTG
The DNA here is from genome assembly GCA_023244855.1 of Candidatus Harrisonbacteria bacterium. GTDB lineage: Bacteria > Patescibacteriota > Minisyncoccia > UBA6257 > UBA11618 > CALRGO01. The sequence continues at coordinate 2,288 of JAHFLO010000013.1, forward strand.
GCCTGCATTGCCGTTACGGCGGATGCATAGGCGATTGCCGCACGCGCTTCGTGCGCCGTCATGAAACGGGACTGCGCGGCGAAAGATTGAACGCTCTGGCTCGCGAGCGTCAACGTATTTTTAGTTTCAATATCGCCCGCGCGGTCACGCATGGCGGCTATGGAATAAAACCGCATCACCGGGTCGCCCGGAAGCGATGCGAGCTTGTCGGCCGTAATAGAGCCCTTCTTCAACTTACCCACAAGCGTCGTCGCCATATCTTCTTTAAAAAGCGCGATCTCACGCGTCATATTCGGCGAGGCAACTGCCCTACTAAGACCCGTAAGCGCATCCAAAGCGTACAGTTCACGGTACGCGCCCGTATCGGCCGCGAGGTACGCCTGCGCGCGGCTGCGGAACGCCCCATGGCCGTTCTGGCCGAACGTCTCGAGAACAAGACGGATAAGATTATCACGCGAAGCGATTACGCCTGCGCGCGTGCCGACGCTCGATGCGACGCTTTCGTCACCAAGAAGCGTATTGAAGAACTGCGTGTGTGCAATAAACACCTCCGCAACGCCCCTTAGAACCTGATCATCACCTATGCCCTTCGCGTACCCGGCAAGAGAATCAACTTCATCGTCGTATGCCGTAAGGGCGGTAAAAATAGTCTCCTCGTCCTTCTTAGCCGTAAGAACCTCCTTAATATCAGCACGGCGCTCGGAAACAAGCCGTAATTCAAGGACTGCCCGCGAAACGGGGTTAAAAGTTAAGGCACGGCGGAGGCTCCGCATACCGTCTTGTACGAAGTAAAACGGGTTACCCGGGGGTAATGTTGCCGCGCTTGCGCTACCCACAGAAAGCCCAAAAAGGACCCCCTGGGCAATAAAAAAACCAGATATAATCTGCTTTTTCATGATACGTAGAGTATACCACACCCTAATAAGGGGTACAAGGAAGACGAAATCTTCGTTATATGGGAATATTGACGGAAATAACGGTATGTACTATCGTAGAAAATAGCACTTCAAGGAAAAGAAGTGAAAAGACGCCATACCCCCGATTCTGAGTTGCAATCGGATCGGGCTACGGCGCACTGCAAAAGGTTAGGCGGCGCATGGTGCCCCCTGCGCCCGCCCCGAGGCAAACGCTTCGTAATTCGGGATTCCGAAGCGTTTTGAGCCCAAAAACCTCGCCGAAACCTACGCCTACGGTTTACGGCAAACGGAATGCAGTAAGGGCAAAACCCCCGACGCACATGATGCCGCCTTCTCAAGGCTAGGCACCGCGTCGGGGGTTCTTTTTTTGCCTAAAAAATACGCCGGACTCCTCATGGAATCCGGCATATTTTCTATTCACTGCCTCACTCACTATCCACTCAACTACTAATACCCTTCAAGCATGTGCGCATGCTCGTGGCCGCGGATGCGCGCCAAAGCCTTCGCCTCAATCTGCCGGATGCGTTCGCGGGTAACGCCGAATTGCTTACCCACCTCTTCAAGCGTGTGCGTTACGCCATCATCCAAGCCAAACCGCATGCCTAAAATCTTTTGCTCACGCGGCGCCAAGTCTTCTAAAATTTTCCTAATACGTTCGCGGAGTAATGCCTGCGAGGCAGACTGTTGGGGCGACAGGGTCTTTTCGTCCTGTATGAAGTTCGCGAGTACGGAATCGTCGTCATCGCTACCGTCACCCAAGGGCGATTCCAAAGAAATAACTTCCTGCGAAATTTTCTGTATGTGGTAGACGCGCTCCACCGGGACGCCCATCTCTATGGCGATTTCTTCCGCCAAGGGCTCACGGCCGAGCTCTTGGAAGAGGCGGCGCTTCGCCTGCGTGTACTTCGAAATAGTCTCCACCATGTGTACGGGAATACGGATAGTACGCGACTGGTCCGCCAAGGCGCGGGTAATTGCCTGCCGGATCCACCAGTGGGCATACGTCGAAAACTTGTACCCACGGCGATAGTCGAACTTATCGACGGCGCGCGACAGACCGATATTTCCTTCTTGTATTAAATCCAATATCGAAAGGTTAGGACTGCGGTTTACGTAGCGCTTGGCAATAGAAACAACTAAGCGCAGGTTCGCCTTGATGAACTGCCGGCGCGCCTCTTCATCCCCTTTTTCGATGCGCTTGGCGAGTTCGCGCTCGTCTTCAGACTTAAGTAAGCTCTCGCGGCCGATTTCCTTCAAGTACGACTGCACGGCGTCGAGCGCTGCCGCGGGGATGTGACCGTCGGCCTCGATACCCTTCACGCTCACGCTTTCTTCCTTTGGCACGTCGATTAGCTGGCTCGTCTCGATTACCTTGATGTTGGATTTTTCAAGCTCATTGTAGATCTCCTCAAGGAATTCGATATCGTCTTCAATCGTGGGGAAAAACTGCAGGACCTCCGTGTCTGTTATAAAGCCACGACCCCTGCCGCGGTCTATCAAGTCCGCGAGCTTTTCCGTATCGATTTTACGCTTTTCTTCGGCGCGCAGAGCGGCCTTCGGCTTCTTTGCCGGTTTTGCAGATTTCTTTACCGCTTTACGCGGTGCGGACTTGACGACCTTCTTAGCCTTGGAAACGGTTTTAGCCCGCGGAGCGGGCTTAGACTTCACGACTTTCTTTATTACTTTCTTTACTGCCTTTTTCGCGGGCTTCGCTTTTACTTTGGCTTTCGCCGCAGGCTTCGTCTTTTGGGGCTTGCGAGCCCTGTTATTTCCTTTTGCCATCAGGGATAGTATGCAACTGCCGCATCACATTGTCAAACTCCGTAAGGGCGGTTTTAAGCGCATCTTCGTCCTTCGTAGCTTGCGCGGCGAGTATTCGCGCCTTAATACTTGCGAGCCGCTCCCTGTGGAGCTCCTTACGCAGCTCTTCCGTAAGGGACTTAACTTCCGCCGCGCGGTCTTCGGGGGCTATGGCGTGGGTTTCGAGCTCCGCCTGCAAATCGGCAACAGGCGAGCCAGTATGGACATAGCCCGGTATCGCGCTAACGAGCTCCACGACCCCGCCGAGCTTTATAATACGGTCAATTATCAGGGTCTTCCGGCCCGCACGAGGCGGCAAGGGCGCGGCTATTGCAAGCGGCATCTTAGGGCCTACCGCCGCTTCCATTCGCTCCATTTCAGCATGAAGCACGTGCTCCGTAACGCCGGTTGCCGTAGATAAGGCATGTATCCATGCCGACTGCTCAAAGGGGCTCGCAAGGGCCTTGATCTTTAAAAGCACGAGCCGCGCACCACGCTTACGCTCGTCGGGATCTACAAGCGACTGCGGAAGATAACGGTTAAAATAAAACTCCCGTGCAGACTGGGGTGCGGCTACGAGCGCTGCTAAAAGCGCCGGATCGTTTTTCGCGATATCAGCCGGATCCTTCTCCGATAAGGCAACGACACCCACCGAAAAATCATGAGCGAGCGCGAGGTCAATGCCGCGCTCGATAGCCCGCTGGCCGGCCTCGTCGTTGTCGAAACACAAGAGCAGTTTTTCCGCGATGCGGCGGAGCGCCAGCAAGTGGTCGGCAGTGAGCGCGGTGCCGGAGGTTGCTATGACGTTTTTCACCCCGCTTTGGTACGACATCAAAAAGTCCATCTGGCCTTCCACGAGCACGGCCGTACCTGCCTCGCGTATCGCTCCTTTGGATTTATGGAATCCGTATAAAATCTTCGACTTTTGGAAGATCGGCGTTTCGGGCGAGTTCACGTATTTGGCGATATCTGCCGGCGCGTTAGCCTGCGGCATTATGCGGCCGGTAAAGCCCACGACTTTGCCGACGTGGTTGTAGAGCGGGAACATAAGCCTGCCGCGGAAGCGGTCCCAGTACGTGCCCCGCTCGGTACGGAACACTAAGCCCGAGCCTTCGATATCTTGCATACTTAAACCTCTTTTAACTAAATGCCGTAGTAATAAATCAGAAGACGGGGGCGCATAGCCTATTTCGAACTCGGTAATGGTTTCACGCGTGAGTCCCCGCCCTAAGGCATATTCCCAAATATCATCCGTCATATTGGCGCGGAAGAATTCCACCGCCGCTTCTTGCGCGGCGTACAAGGCATCGTATTTCTTGTACTCCGACCCGCCGCTCCGCAGGCGCGCAGGGTCTATACCCGCCCGCTCAGCCAAAAGCTTTAATGCATCATAAAACTCGACGTTTTCATACTTCATTACGAACGAGATTACGTCCCCACCCTCGTTGCACCCACCAAAGCAATGCCACGACCGCCTTTCGGGCGAAATCATAAAGGACGGCGTCTTTTCCTTATGGAACGGGCAGCACGCCTTGAAATTGCGGCCGGCCGGAAACACGGGAATATAGCTCCGTATCACCTCGACCACGTCGAGCTTGTCCTTTACGTCTTCTACGACGGTTCCCATTACTATTAGTAGTACCGCATCCTGAATATGAAAACAAAAGGCCCGGGCGTCATCGACGCCCGAGCCTTGCTTCCGTTTTTCCCGCCATCACTCCTTTGCGACCGCGATCAGTCCATGAGTATTGAAGTACTCGCTGTCGAGATCGGGGGCAAGGAGGTAATCGAACGTCAATTCGGCCCTCGGTCCGACAAGCGTCGGCTGGAACCGGCTGCCTTCGTTGTTTCGCACCACGAGACCCGAACAATGGAGGTAGTGGGCAATAGCGGGACCCGGACCGTTCTGGAAGAGCGCCAAGAAATCAGGATTTGGAGGATCCATCGAACTCAGCCAGATCGCTTGCTGGAGACCAAGTAGCCGTTCATGCAGTGGTTGGATGCGCTGTTCGAACTCCCCCCGCTCCAACTGATGCTCGCCGTCACGGAGAACCGTTCCGAAGATTGCCGTAACGCCCCGCTGGTCCGGCGACGTATCCCGATCGATAGCGACGAGATGGCCAGCCTTGGTGTAAAACCGTTGCGCAAGGGCGAGATCCGGCCGTTCCAAGGGCGGAATCTCAATTTCCAACTCGAACAAACGTCTGAAAAACGATGTCATGAAACCATCTCCCTGCTTCAGGAATATGCGGAAAATGCACGCCCAACGACGGACGCGCCATAACTCAAAGAACGGAAATATAATGCAATAATAATTGGTAATCGGTCAAGCACTTGTAAAAATACGTATAAATGCCCTATAATCCTGTTACTAACTTATCCCTATGAAACACTGTCTCTTGTGCGGAAAAGGATCCATCATGGCGGGCACCCGCAAGCTTTTGCGTGGCCACTACAACCCCACGAACTGGAGCCGCAAATACCCTAACCTCCAGAAGACGACTTTGGCCGACGGCCAGAGCGTAATGGCGTGCACCCGCTGCCGCCGTACCCTAGTTAAGCCGGCTCGCAAATAACTGTTAATCGAAGCGTAGTAACTCCGGAAGCCTCTTATCCTCGAATACGTCCCGAGGATATATTTCTATAAGCTCCAGCTGGAGCTTTTTCGCTATATCCCGCTTCCTTTGGATAATAGCATCATAGCTTTTCTGGACGCCGGCCAATCCGAAAAATTCAACCATAGTCCGCGGAGCTATGAAAAAATCCCCCGTAAGTTTCGTACCTACATACGGCTTACTGCGCTCATGAGCAATTCCCCGTTCATAGAGCCAGTCATCAATAATCTTTTCCGTAAACGAATCGCACTTATGCCCGTCCTTAGCTATAAACTTATTCGCGAATAAAATAGGATTAACGGCAAACCCCGCGGCACGGACGGCGCCGTTCCAACTGCCAAAATGCCTCTTAAACTCGTTATACATATTGAATTCCCGCTTTAACGGAATACGTCCGTTCTCAATATAGAAAGACTGTATCTTTTCGATTAAAATCTCCGGCGTATATTTTTCACGATAATGAGCAAGGTTAGTACGCGCTAAATCGCTTAAGCGCTTCCGGCGAGCGGCAGAAAAGGCGCTGATATTCCGCCGCCGTTCAATATCTTTTTTCTGCTCTAACGTTATTATAATTTCCTTCGTCCAAACGGACGCTGTCCCAAGACTAATGCCTAACTCCTTTCTAATTTCCCTATGAGTACTGCCGTCCTTACGCATAACAATAGCCCGCTCTTTGATTGAAAAAGGATGTCTAATTCCGTTACGTCCTTTTGCTTTTTCCACCCTTTAATTATATCATCCATTGATATTTGCGGGGTGTAGTATATGGGTAGTACGCAAAGCTGGGGGTTTTGTAGACCGGGTTCAAGCCCCGGCACCCCGACAAAACCGTGCGATGTGAACGAATTGACGATACGTTAAAGAAACCGCTAGACTCCTAGCGGTTTCTTTGTCACCTAAATACGAAAACAACCCCCCTCCCTCATAGAACAGGAACAGAGCCATGTCAGAGATTTCCCTTAGGGATACTTTTGCGGCCATTAAAACGCTTGCAAATCTTCCCGGCGTTCCAATGGGAACGAAGCTCGGCATCAATGATTTGATTACCGATGCCGAACCGACCATCACCCACCTCTCCATGAAAGAAAGCATCACCTTCCAAGCGCCTTTCCAGCCTACGACAGGCATGCGCCTGCCTAACACGCCCTATGTGATTACCGCGCCGCTCACTAAAACCCTCCTCTCGACGCTTTTTCATTGCGAAAAGGAAATTTGGCCGCCACCGAACCGGCGCGTGCGCCCTGCCGTCGCGAAGTTCGTCATGCTTGCCGGACTCAATGAAGAACAGGCACGGGCGATGCTCCGGCATGTCCGCAAGGAAGTTGAAGCGATCATGCACCGCATCAACAATCCCCACATTATCGAAGGATATGACAGCGGCGAAATCGTCGGACCCGACGGAAAGCCTCTCGGGGGATTCCTGATCTACGAAGATATGGATTGCGACCTATTAAGCCTCGCCGCAATGATAGGCTACAAATTCCCCTTACGGCTTGGCCGCCGCTTCGCATGGCAAGCATGTGACGGATGCGCGTACGCCCACGATCCGAACGTCAACCTTATCCACCGCGACATTAAACCCGCGAATATTCTTATCGCCTTCGGCGCCGGAAAACGCGAAGGCGACGCGAATGTGGGAGACGTTGCGGGAAGCCATGCCGGCGGAGGCACTGTTGAAAACGCCCATTGTAAAGTCGCAGATTTCGGAGCGGTTAAAATGACCGATGCCGACATGCTGGACGCAATGGCCACCCAACATGCTATTCCGGGAACGCTCGGCTACATGCCACCGGAACAAATACATGGCGAATTCAGCACGGCGGGCGACGTCTACTCGCTCGGAGCAACCCTCTACCATGCGTTCTCCGGCAAAATGCCCTTCGACACTCCTGCCGGATCGCCAACTACGAGAGAATTATTTCACCTACTTCAAAAAGGAGAAATGCCACAACCTCTTAAAAGCCGCCCCGAAGCGGCGTATCTTCCTAAGGATTTTATCGCTATCATCGACGAAGCGATGATGCTAAAAAATCCCAAAGATCGCCAAACGATGCGCGAATGCGGACATCGTTTTGAAGACCTAGTTCTTCCCCGTGATCCGGAGGCCGCGTTCATGAACACCCTTCTCTTCCACGACTCAAATATCCTCGCGGGAGCGGATGGCTCGGATAGCAATCCGGAAATGTAAACACAATCAAAAAAGCCCCGACACATGAGGAGTGCCGGGGCTCTTCTTTTTTTATACAACGCCTACCCGATATGCGCCTGCACCTTCGCTATCAAATCGTTCGGCGTAAAGTGCGCCTTTACCAAGTAATCCTTCGCGCCCAATTTCATCCCCCGCTCCACGTCTTCGCGCTGGCCGAGGTTGGAGAGAATTATGACGGGGATTGAGGCGATCGGCGCCACTTTCGCCTTCGCCTCCAAGTAATCAAACCCGTTCATGACGGGTAATATTATATCCAAGACCACTAAATCCGGCTTCTTCTTCGCCGTCATGTCGAGCCCCGTGCTGCCGTCAACGGCTTCGAGCACGGTAAAACCCTCCTTCGCAAGCTTCGCTACGAGCACCTCGCGCATGTACTTGTC
>JAHFLO010000031.1 GCA_023244855.1 Candidatus Harrisonbacteria bacterium
TGTGTTTACTACTCGTCCAATCTTCCGCCACTTCTTGCAAGAGCACTGCCGCGGGCACCGCAAGTATCAAGCCCGAAAAGCCGAATACGCCGCCGCCGAGCATAAGGGCAATTATAACGAGCGCGGGGTTAAGGTTGGTCGTAAAGCGCATTACGGATGGCACCAAGACATGGCTCTCCACCTGCTGGACGATAACGAAGAGCGCAAGTGTGTAAAGTGCCACCGTAAGCGAATTTGAAAGTGATATAAGAATGGCGACCCCGCCAGAAAACACCGGCCCTACGAACGGAATAATCTCAAACATGCCGGCAAGAAGCGCGAGCAAGAGAGCATAGTCGACATCCAAGAGCCATAAGCCGATAAAAACGGAAATGAAAACGATAACAGAAAGTATTACCTGCGCTTTGAGCCATTTGCCGATTTTATGCCGCACGCGGAAGTATAAGTCGAGCGCATAGTCTTCATACGCGGGCGGCACGGTCGCCAAAATGAATTTTTCTACGCCGTCCTGCCCCACCGTAAGGTAAAACGAAAGTACGAATACGGCGACGGCGAGAAATATGCCACCAAAAAGGAAGCTCGCGATAGATAAGAGCGATACATTTCCGGTGATGAGGGAATTAGCGAGCGTATTAAAACGCTCGATAATAACATCTGTCACCTGCGAAAACTTTATAAAACCAAGCGAGCCATCAACTTGCCCCCGAATGCTCGTGGCATTGGAAAAAAGGTTAGTAAATTCCGAAATGGCGATAGGAACAACTGCATAAATAAGCGCCGCAACCAAAATAATGCCGACAGCAAAAATGCCGAGCGCGCCCACAACCCGCGGAATACGCTTTTTTTGCAGCCACGTAATGGGCGCGTCAAGCGCGGCGGCTATGACTATTGCGAGGCAGAACCCGAGTATGACGTCGATCCCCTTATACACGACAAAAGCGAGCGCGACAGCCACCGCGATGCGCCACAAACTCTGCCATGTTATGTCAAATGGGTGCGACGGTTCCATTATTAAGTAATACGATGATTTTACGCGAAACGCAATTCTGCTTTTAACGTAGCCTCATCCCCCACGGGACCGATAACTGCCACATTAAGCCTGTCATCCGTAAAAATATCTTTTGCTACGGCACGAATATCTTCTGCCGTTACCGCTTCTAGCTTTTCAACTAATTCCTGCGGGGACATTAATGGCTCCCCCGCTACTTCTTGTGCGCCGTAGAACGAAGCGAGCTCATCAGACGCCTCTAAGCCCAATATGATGCGCCCTACGAGATGGTTCTTCGCGCGGCGGAGTTCCGCTTCTGGCACTAGCTCATCCTTCAGCTTTTTCATCTCTTCGAGAATTGCGGCGATTACAGGCATGAGCTTCGTCTGGTCGATACCGGCGTTGACCGCCAAGAAGCCGTGATCCGTAAATAAGTCTGCACCGGCACGCACGGAATACGCGGCGCCCATCTCCTCGCGGATTTTTTGGAACAAGCGCGAGCTCATGCCGCCGCCTAAGATGTCTGATAAGACTTCAAGCGCGAAGCGCCGGTCGTCAAACGCCGAAAACGCGCGGACCCCGAGCATAACATGCGTCTGGTCGATCGTTTTCTTTTTCATATAAACCTGCGGCGCAGTTTGCACCTCGGTTACCGCCACTTTGCCGGACTTTGCGCCCGTGGGTATTGTGCCAAACGCCGCTTCGATCTTCTTTATGATATCTGCCTCGTCAAACGCACCCGCAACGACGACGACCGTCGCCTGCGGCACATAATGCGCCCTGCGGTACGCAATAATCTGCTCTTTCGTAAGCGAACGAACGACTTCTTTCGTGCCGCCAATGTCCCACCCTGCCGGCTGGTCGCCATATAAAAGCTCCATGAAGAGGTCATTCACTTTGCGCATCGGCAAGTCCTCGTACATGTTAAGCTCCTCGATAACGACGCCTTTTTCCTTTTCGATTTCCGTGATGTCGAACACGGGGTTGAGGTACAAGTCAGACACGATGTCGAGCGCTTGGTCCAATTTATGCGCCTCGACTTTGGCGAAGTAGCCAGTGTATTCCTGCCCCGTAAAGGCATTACATTCCGCCCCGAGTCCATCGAGCTCTCCGGCGATATCAAGCGCCTTAGGGCGCTTTGCCGTACCCTTAAAACACATATGTTCCAAGAAATGCGATAATCCGCTTATTTCCTTGGTTTCGTATTTAGAGCCAGCTTCAACGAGTACTAAAAAGGTAGTAGCAAGATCATCTTTTCTTGGGATTGTCAAAATCCTCAGGCCGTTTTTAAGGGTGGTTTTGGTGCAGGGACGCATAGTGCAAGCAACAATACACCGAAATACGGGCACCCCGCAACTTGACTTTATTTAAGCTTTCCCGTGATATATTCCGCTACGTCCGCAATCTTTATACGCTCCTGCACCATCGTATCCCTGTCGCGCACCGTAACTGCGTTGTCGTTAATCGTCTCGAAATCTACCGTGATACAAAACGGCGTACCAATTTCGTCTTGCCTGCGGTACCGCTTGCCGATGGACTGCGTTTCGTCATAGTCGCACATGAATACTTTGCGGAGTTCCGCGTGGAGTGGTTCTGCTATTTTCGCGAGCTCTTCTTTTTTAGAAAGCGGAAGAACGGCCGCCTTATACGGCGCCATCCAATACGGAAATTTCATCACAACGCGCGCTTCTTTCTCACCTTCTTCCGCGGTAGGTGCTTCATCCTCATGATATGCCTCGAGCATTGCGACAAGCACCGTGCGGTCTAAGCCGAACGTCGGCTCTAT
>JAHFLO010000032.1 GCA_023244855.1 Candidatus Harrisonbacteria bacterium
AAGAACGACATTTAAAACCGCGGCAGCTAAGAATGGCAAGACTTTCAAATCGAATAAGCGCGGTACGGCAGACGGCGCATCATTCGTGTGTAAGGTCGAAAGCACCAAGTGGCCGGTAAGCGCGGCTTGGACGGCGATATCGGCCGTTTCTTCATCACGAATTTCACCGACCATTACGATGTTCGGATCTTGGCGCACGATTTCGCGCAGCCCCGTAGAAAACGTAATACCCTGCGCGGGGTTTACCTGCGTCTGGTTCACGTACTTCATGTCGTATTCTATCGGGTCCTCGATAGTCACGATATTCACGTCGGACCGGTTTAAAAGATTCATAAGCGAGTAGAGCGTAGTCGTTTTACCGCTGCCGGTAGGGCCGGTAACTAAAAGCATTCCGTACGTCTTCTTGCTGTTTTCTTTGAATACCGCCGCATGGTCGTCGAGCATGCCGAGCTCCTCTAAGGACTGCGGGCGGGCGGTAGCGGACAAAATACGCATAACGATCTTTTCGCCGTAGAACGTGGGCATAATGCCCACACGGATATCCACCGCATCAGCCCCCACCTTGTAACGGAAACGGCCGTCCTGCGGCTTGTTATGCTCGTCGAGCTTGAGGCCTGCGAGGAGCTTTATGCGCGCCGCTATCGCCGGATGCACCGCACGGGGTATGCGCGCTATTTCGTGTAAGATGCCGTCTACGCGGTAGCGTACGAGAACTTCCGTATCGAGCGCCTCGATATGGATATCCGAGGCGCGCGAAGAAATGGCATATGAAACTACCGTGTCGACGATAGCGACAATCGGCACCTCTTCTGCCGCCTCGCCCGCACCTTCGTTTTTAATGCGTAAGGACGCGGCAATATTATCCTCGATTATTTTCTTAAAACTATCGGCGGAGCGGCGGCCGTAAAACGTAAAGCCATAATCCATATCTTCGCCGGATACGAGATAGGGATTTACTGGACCTTTTAAAGCCCGCTTCAAATATTCGATAGCCTCCAAATCAACGGGATTTTCCATTGCTACGTCGAACGATCCATCCGCGTTCTTCGCAAAAATTATCACGCGCTTTGCGCGGGCAATATCCTCAGAAACTAATTGAACAACATCCTGCGGCAAGGCGCGGCCGACGAGCGTCGCCCGCTCCACAGCGAAAAACTTCGCGAGTAAGTCAAAATAATATTTGCGGGTAATAGCGTTCCGCGCTATGAGAATATCCGATACGTCGCCCCCCATGCGACCCGATTCCTTTTCCGCCGCGTCGAAGACTTCAGCAGTCACCGCGCCGTCGGCGATTAGCATCTCTTTCAGTTTTTCCTGCGGGATGGATAACACCCCTTGAGTATACTATATGAGCAGATTCGCGTACCACGTATACCCATGAAGATAGGTACTAAGAGCAACGGTAAGCACTGCGCACGGCAACCAAAAATAATAAAACGATATGCGTGCGTGCACGCCATACACCAAGGCACCAATAAGTGTTGCAAGTAAATACGCACTAAAAACAATTGCAAGATAAAAAATCCATGCGGGGTGGCCGGAAACGAAAATACCGATTGCTAGAAAATATAACTCTTCTTTTTCAAAAAGCATTTCGCCACGACGAGCATTAAGCCACTTTGCGCCCGCAAAAAAACCCCCTGCGACGATAAACGCCATGACACGCGAAAGCCAAAAATGGACAAAAGCGTACCGTAAAAAATACCCCATACCGTGATAGGGCGGAAGAAGGCGCGCCGCGCCTTCCGCGTCCGCATGCCACAGAAGGAACTGCGCGCGGCTGAGATATGCGGCGTATACGGCAACGGCCGCTACGATTACCCAAAAAATTCTACGCGCCCACATGACGATATCCGTTCTCACAAGCCCACATTCGTGCCTACTTCATATAACAACGGCTGATTACCCCCGTCCTTCGCGATCATGCTATCCACGTTCGTTGAACTTCCGTACCGCACGCTCTCCATTGCAGCCGTAAACTCCCACGCGTTCGCCGAATCATACGCATAGCTGTAGAAGGTAGATGTTGCTGACCCTATAGCATTCGTTGGGTCTACCGGCCATGCGGAAATCGCCGGAAACGTACCGAGATTAACCGGAACCCATCCGCCACCAGTCACGAACCCCACGTTCGCTGCGGATGTCGCATTAATGGTCGATGCTGCGGCCGAAACATACCGCGCCGTACAAACTTGCAGAGCTTTGGCAACGTAACAATTAGCTGGGCTTGGACCGAGGACGGGCTGGGAGTTAGTCGCAAGCATCAAGCTCATGGCACGGCTCATCTGATTAATATCCGCCATACGTTGCGAGTCGCGGGCTTCCTGGAAGAGCCTAATTGGGTTGATTACGAGGATGACCGTGGTCGAAAGAAGCGCGATGAGAGCAATCACGATGATCAGCTCGATTAACGTAAAACCTTTTGTGGCAGTATGCTGACTCATAAGTAATAGTAAATATACCACGCAATCGCACCACCCTGTCAAAAAAAGAACCCCCTTGCAGGGGTTCTTTTGTACGTAACCGCTAACTAATGTTAGAGATTGACGTTCGTTCCGACTTCGAAAAGAGTAGACTGGTTGCCGCCGTCCGTCGTGACAACGTTGTCTGCCGACGTAGAGCTGCCGTAGCGTACGCTTTCCATCGCCGCTACGAATTCCCACTGGTTCAGCGAATCCGCCGAATAGCTGTAGAAGTTCGTTGCGTCGTTCTTCGGGTCAAGCGGCCATGCGGTTATAGC
>JAHFLO010000014.1 GCA_023244855.1 Candidatus Harrisonbacteria bacterium
TACAACCTATGCTCGAACGCGGAGAGGCCCTTACAAAAACCCATTAAACTGCCGCAGAGTAATAAAAAGGCTTATAAGGCGTCTTTTATCTATGTGGTAAGCGTTGTATGCCTAAAATAGACATGATATATAGCTATATACGCAATACGCACAAAGGTCGTTTCTAGCGCTATAAACACTACAAACCATCTTCATTAAAAAATAACCCTAAAAAATTACCCTATATGCACATCTATCTTCTTTTAACTCTTATTGCGGCGCTCGGCGGAGGAACTTCCGTCGTAGCCGAAAATGCAATTCCCGGAGATATCTTATATCCGATTAAAATAGGCATAAACGAAACGATACGGGGCGGATTTACCCTTTCCGCCGAAGACAATGCTAAATGGTTAGCACGCAAAGCGGAGCGCCGACTCGAAGAGGCTGAAAAACTTTCCGCCGAAGGAAAGGCTGATGCCGAGATTGAGGCGCGCATAAGAACAGACTTTGAGACGCAAGCGGATGCCGCCCTTGCAGCTATAGCTAAAGTCGCCGAAAAAAACGGGGCGCAGGCCGCCGCAAATCTCAATGCGGCATTCACCGCATCGCTTAAAGCGCACGAACGGGCTATCGCGAACGCAAACGCAAATCTCCCCCTACTCGGCTTTCTTCGCATAAAAATCAATGAAGCGGCAGATGCCGAAATAAAAGCGAATGAAAATGCCCGTAGCAACAATGAATTTGCAAATGTTACTGCTATTAGCGCGAAGGCCGCCGCGGAAGGCAAAATGAATGCCGCTGAAAATAAAATCGCGGAAGCGCAAAATTTCTTCGCATTAAAAGCGGTTGCGGGCGCACAAGCAACGATTACAGCAGAAAATCACATTAACGCGGCGTTATCGCTCTTAACACAAGGAAAGGCTAAGCTTGCGGCGAATGCCGCGGTGGAGGCACAGGCTCTTTTTGAGCAGTCATTCAATGCCGCGCAAGAAGCGCAACAAACGCTAAACGGCGCCGTAGAAGTTAAAACGCAGACAGACACTTCTATAAAAACGGAAACTAACGTCGGCGGAACCTTAAAGGTAAACACAACAGGCCAATTAAAAACAGGCATTGGTTACTAACCCCGCATCAAACTCCTCCACGCGCAAGCACGGAGGAGTTTGATAAAAAGCCCCTTGCTAATAGAAACGCTTTAGAGCTATATCGAAGAAATGAGCGTCTTCGGAAACCGAAAAGAAAAACTGCTCTTAAAAGCGTACGATGAATTTTCCGACGCTATTTTTCGACATGCTTATTATCGCACCTTCGACCGGCATAAGGCGCGCGATATCATGCAAGAGGCATTTACCCGTACATGGCAAAGCCTGCAGGAAAACAAGAAAATAGAAAATATACGGGCGTTTCTATATACGGTAACCAACCATCTAATAATCGATGACGTGCGTAAAAAACGCCCAACTGCCTTTAGTGATATGCGGAATGAGGACGAAGAAAATAATTTTGACCCCGCAAGCACGGCTCATATAGAACTTTTTATGAACACCGAAGCAAAGCATCTGCTCGAAGCAAGCCTGCAGGCATTAGACGAACATCATAGGCAGATCATTATAATGCGCTTCGTCGATGATATGACCCCGCAAGAAATTGCGCACGTGACCGGCGAACGGGAAAATACGGTGTCCGTACGCCTGCATCGAGCGATACGGAAAATGCGAGAAATAACCGACCACTCACTTGATTAAACCTAAACATACTAAAGAATTATTCGAAGAGGCTAAATTGTTATGTCTCACGAAGGAAGAAAAAGCCGCTGGACGGTCTTTTCTTACTGTATATATTAAAAAAAATGAAGCGAAAGGACACGCCCTTATCAAGCGGAATAGCTTTAAAAATAGTCTTATCGCCGCTCTTTTTGGCACCGCAATCCTTAGCATCGGCATTGCGCAAGGGGCGGAAGGATCCTTACCCGGCGAAATTCTTTTCCCTGTAAAACTGGCTACAGAGGCTGTTATTGGAACGTTGATTCGATCGACTGAGGAGCGGGCCACATGGGAGAGCGGTCTCGCGCGCAAGCGCCTCGAAGAAATGTCCTCCCTCGCCGAGAAAAAGCAACTCACACCCTATGCGTCTGCCATTGCCCAAAAAAACCTCGCAAAACATCTCATAAACGCGCGGATGAATATTACGCGGCTCGCAACCGAAAATGAAAAATTCTTACCCCGCGCAGCCGAATTGAATTCGAACATAGAATCCGCCCTTAACGCCTACGGGAAAATACTAGATTGGAAAGACGCGAAAGAAGCCTCTCAGGCACTCATGTTGAAAGCCGAAGAAGTTGCAAATGAACGCGTAAAAACGGAACGGAGGGCTGCCCCGAAAAAGAAGAAAGACCAATCGGCACATAAAAAAATAGAGCTGGATTTAAAAAAAGCAGAAAGCCGCGTCATGATTAAAAAAGATGAAGCCGTAAATGACGGTGTACAAAACCCCGCCGTCATCGAAGCGGAATCCCTTCTTGAAAACGCATTTGAAAAAGCAACGGAGAGCCGCGAAAAAACACTCAAAGAATCGCACGAAGAGGCGTTCATCCTTGATCAGGAAATACAGCGAAATGTCGACGAAATTGAGATATTGGTCGGCATTCCCCATACAAAAAAACAGCGTTAACAAAAAATCCCCCATGGGGGATTTTTTGTTTCTCCATCGTATTCGCGATCTTATAAACTCACATCACGAACGACTGTCGCATCAACCGTTCGCGTGGGCATAGTAACGATGCCGTACGCCCGCACCATATCCCCCACGCGAAAATTCGCAAACGGAATACGCATCCAAGCGCCGTTCAAAACTACCGTCTCGGCCGTAAGCCGTACGACATACTCAAGTCCACCCGAACGAAGCACTAAACTCGTCGGCAAACTCGTACCGAGAGCAGAGACAAGCGTTCCTTGAATAGTCGTGCGGGCGGGCGACACATCCTTCAAGATGCGTATACGCTCAGCAAGGGCGGTTAAAGGCGCAACCGCCTTCAATTCCCCGCTTACGGTAATCACGTCGCCAACTGCGACATTCGCGATCACTACACTATCATCGTCGTTCCTGCCTGAAATTTTCGTAGTAGCGTCCGTAAGGATCGTCCAGATAATCGATCCTGCCTGCCATGTCGCCGATGCCGTAATCGTTCCTGCACTTACCGATGTCACGCGCAAACCGGCTAATTGAACGTCGCCACCATGCCCGATCTTAAGAGAAAGAACATTCTTTTGGTTATTTTCGCCCCCCCTATTCCCATCTTTATTATTTTTTGCCAAAGCAAATCCCGTAACAGGGGCTGCTATTACAAGAGCCGTTAAACCCGCCGCAAAGAATGCAGCGCTATTTTTCTGTATCGTTTTTAATGTAGTCATTTTTTGTTGAATTAAGTTATATACCACCACCATACGACCTTTTACGCGTACTCTATATGACGATTGAAAAAGATATTACTTACCTCAAAAGCCTTTGTAATAAGTCGATATAGCGAACGTCTCTTATGCTATGGGAAAGGTCGTTCCAATGACATAAAAACTTTTAAATTGGCCTATTTACTAATATATAAACGTTAAAAAATAAAATGAAAAAACTTACTCAATACGTATCGAAGAAAACAAGCGCGCTTTTGATCGTAGGACTCGCACTTTCGACCGGATTCGCCGGTGCGCAGACCGCGGGATTTACTCGCGACCTCGACCTCGGTAGCCGCGGAGCAGACGTAAGTCGCCTCCAGACATTGCTCGCGACAGACACTAACGTATATCCGCAGGCACTCGTAACCGGCTACTTTGGCGGCCTTTCAAAGGCAGCCGTTGAACAGTTCCAAGCAGGCTACGGCATCCCCGTCGTTGGCCGCGTCGGCCCAATGACGCGCGCACGCCTTAACACCGTCGCGCTGTCCTTCACCGGCGTAGACTCGCACGCACCGGCTATTAGCTCCGTAAACATCTCCGTTTCGCAAAACAACGCGACTATCGCATGGAACACCAACGAACTTACCCGCTCGAAGGTCTACTACGACAGCAACGCCATCTACATGACGGAAGCCGCAGGCCAGATGATGGAGCCAGGCGTAAGCGGATCCGTGGCGCAGGACACGACGCTCAACATGAGCCACTCGATGACCATCCCGAACTTGCAGTCCGGCCGCCTCTACCAGTACGTAATCGTATCGGTTGACGCGCAGGGCAACGCATCGATGACGATGCCCGCAACGTTCACCACGCAATAGTCGTTACCGCGTAACGCAAAAACTCCCCGACATGACGTCGGGGAGTTTTTTGTTATAGCATTACCCCATGAATACCATAAAAGAATTATTAAGAATTTCGGGGATTCCCGTCGTTATCGCGTCGCTCTGCTGCCTTACGCCCGTAATACTCGTAACGCTTGGGCTCGCCAGCGCATCGTTTGCCGCCTCGCTCGCCACCACGCTCTATGGAACATACAAGTGGTACTTTCGCGGCCTTGGACTCGTACTACTCGCCATAAGCCTCGTGAGCTACTTCCGTAGGCAAAAGGGTATCTGCACTATAGACGAAGCCGTACGGCGCAAGAACGAGATAATTAATACCGTGGCGCTCGCCTTGATTGCGGGTATACTCGGCTACCTCTTTTTCCTCTATGTAGTCGTGGAATATGCCGGCATTATCCTTAAAATATGGGAGTAAAGATAAAAATAGTCGTAGGGCTGGCTGCTCTAGTGGCGGGTGCGTGGGGATATTCGGCATTCAATGCAATGCGCTCCCACCCCACGAAACTCGCGCCAGAAATAGCAACAATAGAAGAATTGCCTGAAACCCTACCGAAAGAGGCAGTAGCGACATTTGCCGGCGGCTGCTTTTGGTGCACCGAAAGCGATTTTGAAAAACTGGACGGCGTCTTCTATGCCGTTTCCGGTTATACGGGCGGCACCGTCCCAAACCCTTCATATAAACAGGTATCCGGAGAAGATACCGGCCACCGCGAGGCCGTTGAAGTACATTACGACCCCAAAATAGTTTCATACGACGGCCTCCTTGATTACTTTTGGCGACACATCGACCCCACGGACCCAAACGGCCAGTTCGTCGATCAGGGGCCGTCGTACCGCAGCGGCATTTTTTACCGAACTAAAACGGAGCGCATGAAAGCGGAAAAATCAAAAGCACTACTTACCGCAAGCGGTATATTTACGAAGCCCATCGTAACAGAAATTATACCCGCCGGTGCGTTTTACGAAGCCGAAGACTACCATCAGGATTACTACAAGAAAAATCCCCTGCGTTATACTTACTACCGATCCGCAAGCGGACGCGACGCATTTTTAGAAAAGAATTTCACCGCGGAAGCGGTTGCAAAGTACGAAGCATTACGAAACACTAACAACATGAAAGGATTTTATGGACCGAGCTTCGTGAAGCCGACGGACGCGGAACTAAAAGCACGGCTTACGGAAATCCAATATACCGTAACGCAAAAAGAAGGCACGGAGCCGCCATTTAACAACGAATACGATAAAGAATATCGCGATGGCATCTACGTAGATATCGTCTCCGGTGAACCCTTATTTTCTTCCAAAGACAAATTCGACTCCGGTACCGGCTGGCCGAGCTTTGTGAAGCCCCTTGCACCTGAAGCCGTTGTTGAAAAAACCGACTATTATCTCCTCTACCCCCGCACGGAGATACGGAGCAAATGGGCGGATTCGCACCTCGGCCACCGCTTTAACGACGGCCCTCTAGACCGCGGTGGCAAACGGTACTGCATGAACTCCGCCGCGCTACGCTTTATTCCTAAAGCAGACCTAGAAAAAGAAGGCTACGGGGAATTCGCAAGGCTGTTCCAGTAAAAAAGTAACGCATATAAAAACTGCCGCAGAGCGCGGCAGTTTTTATATGCCCTTATTCCGTTACGACGACCGTTCCAATGAAGGATTTGTTTGCGTTATTACGGTATTTCCACGTACCTGCCTTATTGAAGGTGAAGGACCACTGGCTACCCGCGGCCGAGGCCACGCACTGGTCGAACGATGCGGCAGCGCCTTCGGCGCAATGCGCTTTGCGGTCCGTGCCATCGTAGCCCGTCTCCGGATCCGTCGTTACCCACATACCCTCCCCGCTTAAATTCGTCCACATAACAGCCGTTCCTTTTTTAACCGTTATGGTTGCGGGCGAAAAACCCGTAGCAGAATACGTAACGCTTGCCGGCATCGATACATCTCCCGCGTTCGCTACTGGCGCAGCAGCGCCACCACCCATAGCGTCTATAACGCTTGCCGTACTTGTTTGCGACTGCATCTCCCCCGGCCGCGGCCTAAAGAATTCCCAACCTAAATAAACTACCGCCACTACGATAACTACGTACCAAAGTTTTTTCATATGAAAATAATACGACAGAGCTCATTATTTTTGCAAGAAAAAAACCGCCGCGAGTGAGTACTCGCGGCGGAAATGTATCAGGAGTTATCGAACTCAAAGCATGGCTTGAGTAATAGCGGCCATGCACGCAGTCGCAAGCTGAGCCGCCGTACAATCCGGCACGTAATGGATCTGCAAAAAGTCGAAGAATCCCGGATTAGTGGCCTTGCAGAACGCCTCAACCGACCAAATCCTTTTTTCGACAAGCGACCTGCTTCTCGCAATCCCTCGCAACGTCTCGCGCAGAAGCAAATTACCAGTGAAATCGCAACGATCGTTAGCGGAGAGATGACACGCGCGCCCTAACTGCGCCGTAAAATCAACCAGTTCTTGAGCGACAGGCTTTTTTGCGCCCCATGCCACATGATGGGTGTCGGCACCAAGCGTAATTTGCCCCGTAGCACCAGACTTCACGATAATATCCCATGCCGCACGCAAGGTATTGGGGCCAAGCGATTCGTTGCGAGCGAGCGGCTCGGCAACAAGACCCATCTGCGGCAAACCCTTCGTTTCCCACAAGCGGACGACCCGAGAAAGAAAGTCGGCCTGTTTGCTGACATCATCAGGCTCAACCAAGCCCTTTCGCGGATCGCCGAGCGCACGGAAGAAGCACGGACCAAACAAACTCGAATCATCGAATCCGTCGGTCAAGATGCCCATCAAATCGAAAAACTGTCCGAATTGCGCCAACGCCAGATTATTCTTGCGCATTGGGCATGCGTCGCCGAACGTACAAGCGAGGACGTGCATACCCGTAAGGCCGCTCTCACGCGCGATTTTGTTGATCGTGCGCGCCTGAGCCTCATTTTCGGGCATGAGAAACTGCAAATGGTCGTAGCCGATACCAAGCAGAACCCTGACGTACGACGCCCAATAGCTCTCGTTCGTGTACGGCGTACCGTCCGCGAACGCACAAAAACCTAGATGTGGAAAATGCATTATGTCACCTCATATTCAATTGCCAAAAAGCGAAAATCGCGCCGCGCGCGAACGTTTCGCTATAGTACGTCATTCTTGCCCGAAATACAATGGATTCCCGATTACGCTACGTGGTGGCGGCGGTTACCAACGCTCAAAAGCATGAGTAATATATAGGCCATAATCGCGTAGAGGATGGCATACCCTGCGAGCGCTGCTACCGTTTGCCATTCGAACACCATACCGCCGTAGCGGACGTTGGGGAATATACCCCCGAACGGCGCCACCAAAGGAGCCGTTATGGCGTACCAGAAGGCGACAACCGGCGCAGCTACCGAAGCGCCGAAGAGCGCTAAAGCGAAACGTATAAGAAGAAATACTTCGACCGCATTGAATATCATCCGTAAAATCCGTTGTGCGCTGTGCATATATATAAAGACGCTATTGCCCCGCGCTTATTACGGCGTACGAAAGTTCCGGACTCCCCATAATTCCTTCTTTATCGATTAGAGCAACCGTCACAAGCGCTCCTAGAACGGAATCTGCTTCCGTAAGGGGTGCGCGGTCCGCACTCCAGAACGCCCTGCCTTTCCAGTCGGCTATAACCGTCGGTTTTTTAAGAGAACAAGGTGCATCGGAACACCGCACCGCATACGTCGCATTAGGCGTAAGGCCCGTAAGCCGCACGCTTAAATGCGCAACATCATCGGAAACCGTATATGCGCCCGTACCGACGGATTTCACATTCTCAGCCGATTCAGCACTGCTGTCCGCCGGCGCCATCTCGAAGGAAGCAACCGAAGTAAATACGAGACTTGCCGAATACGCGGGACTCGATGAGGGAGTAGGCGCAAAAGATACCGTCGTGAGTTTCAATGGGAATGCGAACGCGTAGAGCGTAAAAGGACGGAATACCATCTGTACGGAGACGAGCGCGAGAAGCGCCATTAAACCGATTTCGACTCTCCGTGCGGTGATCATCATGCATATAGAGACGCACCATATCCCCTTATATTACTCCCGATGCTCGCATAAAGGCATTTACCTCTTATTGTTGTAACGAATCGAAAAGATGGTCGTCATCTAGTGCAGGACTGTTGCAAAGAGCACGCGTACATCTGCAAGCCAATGTACCACTTATCTTACTAACACCTGCACAAAGATACGCGCACTCAACAATAAGCACTCTCCTGCCAAAGCCTTCTAGGGACGACCTGAAGGCTTTTGTGCTATTCGCGTATCGCGTTTGCCACCGCGGGCACCACGACTGTATCGAACGGATCCGGCAATATCTTCTCTTCTGTCGGCTCCGGTACGAGTGCGGCAAGCGCGGCAGCGGCCTTCACGAGCATTACATCTGTAATTCTACGCACTTTATTATCAAGCGCGCCGCGGAAAATCCCCGGGAACGCTAATACGTTGTTTATCTGGTTAGGAAAATCGCTCCGGCCGGTCGCAACCACTAACGCGCCCGCCTCTTTCGCCACGTCCGGCATGATTTCCGGCACAGGGTTCGCAAGCCCAAAGACTATTGGCTTTGGCGCCATGCTTTTTACCATATCCCCCGTTACGATATTCGGAGCGCTCACGCCAACGAACACGTCCGCGCCTTTCATAACATCCGTAAGGCTGCCGGTAACGCCGTTTTTATTGGTAATCCCCGCGAGTTCCTTTTTAAAAATGTTCAAATC
>JAHFLO010000015.1:0-6012 GCA_023244855.1 Candidatus Harrisonbacteria bacterium
ATGCGGGCGCCTACGGCAAAAAAGACGACAGCAAATACCAGTCATCCACAAACCTTAAAAAGATTAAGAAAGAATGGAAGCCGGCGGATATGCTGCCTAAGATGTGGAAAGACCGCGACGTTACGAAATAATTTTTTATTTTTGATTGTCCTTTATAGGATGAAGATGCGCGGCAACGGAAAGCGCAAGAGCGATAATAAGTAAGTTCTTAATTATGTACTGCCCAACGAACGTCGGCACGAGCACGCTCGCCCATGTTTCGTTAGGTAATAGAATAAGTGGCAAGAAAGTTGTCGCCATGTGGGGCAAAAGCAACACAATAGCAACACGCTCTAAGCCCGTATACAGGAAAGAAAAACCTATCACCATTTCGTATAAGCCGAAAAATATGCGAAAACCATCGAACGCGATAAACGGCATTGTTTTTTCTAACAACTGAGCAACAAGTGGGTCAGCAGGACTCACTCCCATAACTTTTAAGAGCCCGAACCAAAAAAAGATGGTAAAAAGTGCGCCGCGCGCACAGGGTTCTGCAATATGCTTAATACGATGTATGACAAGCGAGTCAAGTCGTTCTAATTTCATATAACAATACTACCACACGCCGTTTCATAGACAGCGCCCCCTGCCGCGTGCTATGCTTTACGCAACGAAGATTTAACGAACAAATAGGCGAATGCCGTTTGTCTTTAGTCTCGGAAAGTCGTTTATAAAGCAAAAAAGACACTAATGGCATTCGAACGCAACAATGGCGGCATGGGAGGCGGTAACTTCCAGCGCCAGATGTTCTCGGGAGATTGGAAGTGCTCGAAGTGCGCCGGCCCGATAAAGGAACTTCCTTTTCAGCCCGACCCAGCTCGGCTCGACCAGCTTCTCTGCAGGGATTGTCACCGTCAGAACGCCCCTCGCAGGGACTTCGGCGGTAGATAAAAATATAAAACGCCCCCGACACCATGTCGGGGGCGTTTTATATGGTATCTTTAACGTAGTAAGAAGAATATGATAATTTCCCCCAAAGATTTACAACCGCTCATCGCAAATGGCGCCATAAAGGAAGAGGATTTAAAAAAATGCGAAGCTGAGGCCGCGCAAGAAGAGCAAGACATCGGCATTTTTATCGTTAAAAAATGCGGCGTGACGAACGACCAACTCGGCGAAGCCGTAGCGACCTCCCATAAATGGAAATTTAAACCGACGAAGGGAATCGCAATCGACCCCGCCGTACTGAACCTCATACCCGCGGTCGTTGCGAAATCGTACAAAGCGGTCGCGTTCGAACTCGATACCAGCGCGAAACTGTTGCGCATTATGACGCCTGACCCCGAAAACGCGGAAATAACTGCCATCCTCGGCAAAAAAACAGGCTATGCGATTGAAACATATTACTGCCCCCAAATCGCACTCGAAGAATTACTTGCATTGTACCGGTCCGACCTTGCTCTCACGGTTAAAAACCTCATAGACGAACTGAAGGCCGACCCGCTCAAAGAAGCGAACATCATAAGCCTCGTAGACGCCTTCATGGAATATGCGTACGACAACCGCGCTTCCGACATTCACATAGAACCCCAAAAAAATCGCGTCATCGTGCGCTTCCGCATCGACGGCATAATGCACGAAGTGGCAAGCTACGGAAAAGACCTGCACGAAAAGATAATCTCGCGGTTGAAGATCATGTCGCGCCTGCGCACCGACGAGCACGGCGCCGCGCAGGACGGTAGGTTCTTGTTCGAAAGCGGCACTATAGCGTTTGACGTGCGCATTTCGATAGTCCCCGTTACCGACGGCGAAAACGCCGTCATGCGCCTTTTGACGGACCGGTATGATGACTTCGGCCTTGAAAATCTTGGCTTTTCGCCCGAAAACCTCGCAAAAGTACAACGAGCAATAGCGAAGGCCTACGGCATGATACTCGCCGTCGGCCCCACCGGCTCAGGCAAAACAACCACGCTCTATGCCATCCTGCAACAGCTTAACAAACCCGAAGTGCATATTATGACGATTGAAGACCCCGTGGAATACGATATGGATCACGTGCAGCAGATACAGGCAAACCCGAAAAAGGATCTGACGTTTGCAAACGGCCTGCGCAGTATCGTGCGCCAAGACCCGAACGTCATAATGGTGGGCGAAATCCGCGATGAAGAAACCGCTGGCATTGCCGTATCGGCCGCCATGACAGGTCACGTCCTCCTTTCAACACTCCACGCAAACGACGCCCCGACGGCTTTCCCTCGCCTTATGGAACTGCACGTTGAGCCGTTTCTCGTCGCCTCGGCGTTAAACCTCGTGGTCGCCGTGCGACTCGTGCGTAAAATATGCCCGCACTGCAAAACTGAGTACCGTCTTTCCGCCGACGAAATAGCATTACTAAACCATGAGAAAAAACTGCTCGCACACCTCTTAGAATACAGCAAGCAAACGGAAATCGTCCAAGTCCCATTTTATAAGGGCGCGGGGTGCGCCGCCTGCGGCACCACCGGCTATAAGGGCCGCATCGGCATCATGGAAGTCCTCGAAGTAACGGACAAACTGCGCCCTCTCATAACGCAAAAATCGTCCGCGGACGTCATCGCCGCGCAAGCGACTAAAGACGGCATGGTATCATTATTAGGCGACGGTGCGGCAAAAGTAATACGGGGAGAAACGACCCTCTCTGAAGTTATCCGCACCACAAGCACCTGATACTCATGTTTACCGCAATCAAGCCCGCCGACAAAGTCAACTTCGTAAAAAATCTTTCGGTGATGCTAAAGAGCGGCGTTACTATTGACGAAGCCTTAATCGAGCTTGCGGAGCAGGCGCGATCCCAAAAGTTCAAAACCATTATCCTCGCGGTAAAAGATGACGTTGGTCACGGGACACCACTTTCCGCATCGTTCGCCAAATATCCCATATTCGACAATGTGTTTAAGGCGCTTATGCGCACCGGCGAAGTAAGTGGCGGACTGGAAGAAAACCTGATATTCCTCGCCGACTGGCTCGAGCGCGAAAACGACATGCGGAAAGATATAAATTCCGCAACGCTCTACCCAAAAATTGTCATCGGCGCCGTCATCACACTCGCGATTGCACTTAATCTTTTCGTCCTACCAAAACTCCTACCGCTCTTTACGGATATGAATGTGGAACTACCGTGGATGACGAAGATGCTTTTTAAAATTACTGAATTCGTGCAGACATACTGGTACGGCGTTATTGGGGGAATTAGTGCTGGCATCTTCGCATTTTTCACCCTTTTCAGGCTTAGTTTCGTCCGCGCCGTACGCGACGCCTTTTACCTGCGTATTCCTTTTTTTGGCACCCTTATGGTCGACTACGAAATGGCCGTTATATCCCAGCTTTTTCACACCTGTTTTAAAAGCGGTATACCAATGAACGAAGCGGTAACTGTAGTAGGCGACGTGATCGACAACGCCGAATATAAGGCGTCGTTCATATCCATTGCCGAACGCATACGCACCGGCACCTCGCTTTCTGCCGCCATGAAAGACTACCCGCGATTATACCCGCGGCAAGTCGTGTCTATTCTCGCTACCGGCGAAAAAAGCGGTACACTATCTAATTCTTTCCAATACCTCGCCGAATTTTATGCTAAGGAAGTGCGGCAAAAAACCAAGGATATACCGACTGTCATAGAACCCGTCTTACTACTTTTCATCGCCGTCATGATAGGCGCCATTGCCTTCTCCGTAATCGTACCGATCTACGAGCTGAGCGTAAGTGTTTCCTGAAATATGGAAAACCGAAGCGGGCAAATGCTTACGGAGGTATTAATCGCATGCGGCCTGCTCGTTGCGAGCTCACTAATGCTCGTATCCTTCGCCGCAAGTATTCGGCCGCTTGCGAAACACGGCGTGAGCGAATTGCAAGCGATTTTTTTAGCTAAAGAGGGCATTGAAGCGGCGCGAGCGATACGCGATTACGACTTCAACTTATTAACCAACGGTACGCACGGCATAGCCTTTAGCACAAGTACGTGGGCGTTTGTAGGCACATCCGATACGCAAAACGGATTCACGCGCACTGTCACTATATCTTCTTTCGACCTGCGTACTAAAAAAATAACAAGTACGGCTGCAGGTGCACACGCCTCTTCGACTATCGTAACCCTTCTTCTCGACACCGACCAAGACCTCGGCATGGCGCACTTCATTGCGTTTGACCTTACTTCGACAACGGGGACTCTTAATAATGGCAATAAACAGCTCAACGGTATGATAGTAAAAAATACCGGGCCGATACCCATCACTATCAAGCACATAACCGCATGGTGGGACGACGATTCAAAAATACAGTCCGTGCGGCTCGGCAGTACCGTCTGGAGCCATAACGGCACCGGGTCGCCGAGCGGTAAACAACCTTCCGGAACGCTTTTAGATATTACGGATACAACGCTTAATGTCGGCCAATCGGAAGGCACTACGAACTTTACGTTCCAAGGGCCCGTAACTACGGTAAACTTCATAGTGAAATTCACCTTCACCGACAATTCGAACGCTTATGTCACTATTCAACCCAATTAGAATGCAAAAAGGATTCTCCTTATTCGAGTTCGTTATTTACTGCGGGGTGGCGATAACGTTAACCACCTTCCTCGTCACTGCCGCAGTGCGAACTATTAATGAAAAAAAGCGGCAGAGCGAGCTGTCGTCCGTAGAACGAAGCGCTCGCAGTGCGGAAAAGATAATTGCCAACAGGATTCGGTCTGCCACAACCCTACAAAGCCCCCTTGCGGGCGCAACCTCAACCACACTCATCCTTTCGTATGCTACAGGTACGACACCCATCACGTTCTCATTAAGTAGCGGGGCAATAAAAATAACCGAAGGCACGGGCACACCACAAGGCATAACGGAAATTGGCATTACGGTGACCGACCTCGAATTCCAAGGTATTTCGAGCTCAAGCACTATTGGGTTCGTACGGACATCTTTCACGCTTACGAAAGGCGCAGTATCAAAAAAGTTTATACTGAGTAATAACGTATATGCGCACTAACAAGGGATTCGCCGCAATCGCATCCGTACTCATAATCGGCGGGTTTATTATCACTATGACGAGCGGCATGGCGCTCCGCGCACGCGAAGAGGTGATTTCAAGCATTAGCAACGCGGCAGACGTTACGGCACTCGCGCAAGCGGATGCCTGCGCCGAAATCGCCATAGGAAAACTCCAAACAATTATCGGCTACGCCGGCAACGAAACGATATCAATGGACGGAATTGCCTGCGAAATATTACCCATAACCGGCACGGGTACATATAACCGCACTATCGTGACGCAGGCGACGGTGCAAAAGCGTATTAAAAAAGTATCCGTTACGATTACAAAAGTAAGCTCCCCCACCGTTATCTCCTCGTGGAAGGAAATTAATTAAGGAAAATTATTTCCGGTGCTCCAACCGATCGAGGATTTGGAGGATCATCGTATTCTGATTTTCCAAGTGCTGGAGCACAACTTCGATTTCGAATTCCGCTTTGGTATTTATTTCGAAGTCCGCTTCGGCGCGCGCATCCGAATGCCTACCGTTCAAGTTTTGACTGATCATTAAAAGCGGCATCATCATAAGCTGGAAAATATTAACTATAAAGAGCCATAAGACGAATGCTGGGTAGGGGTCGAAGCGCATCGGTACGGGGGCAAATATATTCCACCCGAGCCACGAAGCGGTGATACATATAAGCACTAAAAAGAAACCTGCGGAACCGATACGCTGGGCAATTGAGACCGCTACGCGCTCAAGAAACGAAAGCTGCTCTTTTTGCTCGATGTCCGTACGGCGCATCTTTTTGCGCAAGTGCTTCAACTCATCAAGTGTTGGCGGATTATGCAAAGAATGTTCCATATATTAAAGATACCACGCATGGCCACTCTATCCATCTTTTCCTATCATAAAGTTATCCCCATTTACTATAACTATGCCGGTCGGCATAGTTATAGTAAATTACGCATTTAAACTTTGCGGCCAGCGCCTTTCAGTTCGCGCTTTCTAATACGAATTGATTTTGG
>JAHFLO010000015.1:6112-8759 GCA_023244855.1 Candidatus Harrisonbacteria bacterium
CGGAGCGCTACGTCGCCGTCGAGTTCGCGCATTAAGCGCTCGCTGATGTTACGCGACGTGCAGTACTGCCCCTCCCGGCCAGCGAACGGCGAATCGTTTACGCTGAAAATCATCTTTACCGTTGGCTTTTCTATTGTAATGGGCGGTAACGCCTCAGGACTATCGATATCCGTCACGGTATCGCCTATCGTGATGTCAGGAATACCCGAAAGCACGGCAATGTCGCCCGCGCCGACCTCAGCCGCGTCCGCCTTACCAAGGCCGCTGAAAACCATAAGGGATGTTACCTTCGACTTGCGAATAACGCCCTCAATATTGACTATCGCCACCGGCTGGTTAGCAATAACTTTACCGCGCGTAACGCGGCCAATGCCGATCTTCCCCTTATAGTTGTCATACGAAAGAGCGGTAACCATAAGCTGAAGCGTACCTTCCGTTTGCGCCTTAGGGGCGGGAATATGCTTCATTACAGCGTCAAAAAGCGGTACGAAGTCCGTCATCTTTTCCATATCCGCTTCTAAGCCCGCCTTACCCAAACGGCCTGCGGCGTAGACTACGGGAAAATCAAGCTGTTCGTTTGTAGCGCCCAGTTCTATAAAAAGCTCTAACACCTTGTCCAACGTATATTCAATACGGGCGTTCGGCTTGTCGATTTTGTTTACGACAACGATAATCTTGTGGCCTATCGCGAGCGCCTTCTTCAATACGAAGCGTGTCTGCGGCATCGGGCCTTCCTGCGCGTCGACTAAGAGAAGGGAGCCGTCCGCCATGTTCAAAACGCGCTCCACTTCGCCACCGAAGTCCGCGTGGCCCGGCGTGTCGATAATGTTGATCTTTGCGCCTTTGTAAACGACTGCGGCGTTTTTGGAAAAAATGGTGATACCGCGCTCACGCTCGATATCGTTCGAGTCCATGATAGCCTCCACGCCGGCGGACTTACCCAAGTCGGTGTTCGTCTGCTTTAAAAGACCGTCAACAAGGGTGGTCTTGCCGTGGTCGACGTGAGCGATGATAGCGATGTTCCTGATGTCTGCCATAAAATAAAAGAGGGCGCGGCCCTGATGAATAATCAGAATACCACGCCCTCCTTATTTATTCAAGCTTACTCTACTTTCAAAAGCTCGATCTCAAACTTCAAGGTCGCGTTCGGCGGAATCGTGCCGTCCGGCGTGCCTGATGCGCCGTACGCGAGCTCACCCGGAATCACGAGGTTTCTCTTGCCACCCACCTTCATACCCACTACGCCTTCGTCCCACCCCTTGATTACCTGCCCCGAACCGAGCGTAAAGGAAAACGGCTGGCCGTGATCTTTCGACGCATCGAACTTCGTACCATCCATCAGCGTGCCTACGTAATGCACCGTTACTTTTTTGCCCGCAACCGCTTCGGCTCCAGTGCCTACTACTACGTCCGTTGATTGTAGCTCGTTTATCATATCTAGCGTTGAGGTTGCCACGGAACCAGTACCGCTTGCAAACGGCAGAGATGCGGGCGTTCCCGTGAACCCCAGATACGCGACATACCCCACGAACGCAACGAGCGCTATAAGCGCGACACTTAACAGTATTTTCATAATCCAATCAGTATACGGGCCAGCTTACAAAATTTCAACGATCTTTTCTTTGCTCGTTTGCCCACGGAGTATTGTTATGCGGCTTTTCGGGATATCAAAATAGTCGGCGAGCGCTTCTATTACGGCGATATTCGCCTTCCCCTGCACGGGTTCAGCCTGCACAGAAACAGTAAAATGCACGTCGTCATGCCTTTCTACCTTATTTATCCGCGCGTTCGGCTTAGCGGTTACATAGATTTTCATCAATTACAGCATACTACGGAAAGAAAAAACGACGGACATGAGTCCGCCGTTTCAAAAATGATGCGTAATCCGAGCTAACTCTTAGAACGCCCCGAAGGAGATTGCAGAAGAGACCTCACCCTTCGTCCTAGGACGACGTTCTCATGATCATCATCACCATCATCTTGGATCAATAAATCCGTCGCCTGATGAATCAAGGAGGCAATTGCCGCCTCGAGCTGAGGCGTTCGCGCCAATTGACCCTTGATATCGCCGATGACTTTGTGAAATGCTTTTTTCGCCTCAT
Organism: Candidatus Harrisonbacteria bacterium; assembly: GCA_023244855.1. Taxonomy (GTDB): domain Bacteria; phylum Patescibacteriota; class Minisyncoccia; order UBA6257; family UBA11618; genus CALRGO01. The sequence goes on from JAHFLO010000015.1 coordinate 8,215, forward strand.
TAATCCCGTTGGGATACCGTGCCTGATGAGCGATTAAAACAACAAGAAGCTTTTCCATTGCCGCAGGATCGATGTGCGGCGGAGCGGCATGCGCAGTCATAATGAACCCGTCCTCTTCGTTGGGATTTCAGATAGCACCGTTAAGAACCGATACTATCGTACAATAAAAAGTTTTAACTGGCAACAAAAACAGCGGGGATGACCCCGCTGTTTTTTTAATTCTATAACTAGCTTTACCGGCGAGTGCGCGATGCGGAGCCGCCAGATTGCGGACGCGGGCTCGAATACCTGCCTACGCGGCCGAAGCTGGCTGGTTGCGCAGGGCGCGAGCTCGCAAACCGGCCGGCGCTCTGAAAGCTACCGGTCGAACGCGGCGCATACGCTGCGCGCGGGCTTGCGGATGCGAAACGCGAAGAAGGGCGGCTCGAGCCGAAGCGCGAACGGCCACCGGATTGCGGCTCGTCGTCTGCTACATATACCGGCGTGCGGTATGCGGGCAGCGTTGCCGGCAATTTAGAAACCGCGATCGGCATACGGATAAGCCG
>JAHFLO010000016.1 GCA_023244855.1 Candidatus Harrisonbacteria bacterium
GGTGGGTTCTCCCCGTACGCGGCGATACGCGCATTAAGGATACCTGCGTGCCGCCTATCTCGAACGTTTTTATAACCTCGTAATCCGTCACGGCATCCTTCACCATCTTCGCGTTCTTCACGTGTACCGTGCGCTTTACCGTGCCGGAGTTAAGGCCTATAGGCTTATCTATAGTCCCCTTCGCATCTTTCGGCGCGCCGTATACGAGCGCGAGGTACGTTTTATACACCGTCTTCGTCTGGAAGAGATTCTTAAAAAATAAGAACGCCTCCTGCGTGCGCGGGATAATCATCACGCCCGACGTATCGCGGTCGAGCCGGTGCACGATGCCAGCGCGACTATCCGGATCATCTCCAACAGTCGCGACTTCAGGATAGTTTTTTAAAAGCCAGCTGACGACGGACTCCGTATCGGATTGATTTACAGGATGGACGATAAGGCCGGCCGGCTTATTAATAACCAGAAAATCTGCTTCTTCGTATATAACTGAAGGCTGCATTGGGTGCGCGCACCAAGGATCGAACTTGGGACCTTTTCAATGTCAATGAAACGCTCTACCACTGAGCTATGCGCGCAAAAACTAATTACTCATACTAGCCTTTTTGACCCACTTCGGCAATATTCCGCTACTTCACCAAACTGCCATTCGGGACTTCATCTGCCGGATGTAACAGCACGACACCCTTTTCCCCGTCCGTGGCGAGGATCATGCCTTGGCTTTCGTGGCCGCGTAAAACGCGCGTTTCGAGGTTAATCACGAACGGCGCTTGCCTGCCGACGAGCACGGACGGATCAGGAAAAAATTCCGCGATGCCAGACATGATCTGCCGCGTTTCCGTACCGAAATCCACGGACAGCTTCAGCAACTTGTCACCCTCGGGAATCTTTTCCGCGGAAACGATACGCCCTATGCGTATTTCTACTTTTTTAAAATCGTCGAATGTAATCGGCATTGTGTGGGCGCACCAAGGATCGAACTTGGGACCTCCATATTATCAGTATGGCGTTCTACCACTGAACTATGCGCCCTGCAGAACTCTATCGTTTTTTTGCTACCGAACCCCCCGCATTTCCTTCAGCTGGGCGGCTTTCGCAAGGTTAAAGGTAACAATTTCGCCGGTTTTTATCAAACTATCGCCAAAAGCGGCGCTCCCTACGTTTACGAGAAACCGTGTGGCGGCTAGAAGATATGCCACAAGGAGCGTGACCATAACGAGAGCTGCGACCCACAAGATGATGTTCAGCTTATTGCGAAAAAATAGTGCCATTGATTTTAGCTTCGTATAATTTACCATCCGTACTCGAAAACGTCGCCCGCTCGACGGCCGTAAGCGGGCTACCAGATTCGACCGCGCGAAGGAAATCGATCCACTTATCTACCGCGCCCTTACCGCTCATCGTATAGGCTATCGTGCCCGCGGTCGTCGTCGCCCCCTTCGTGCTCGCGCCGAAGGCGAAACCGAAATCGAGCCCGTAGAGCCGCGCGCGCGCAGTAAGGTCGCGCGGCACGCTTATAAGCGTATCCGGGTCTGGTAGAATAGACACAAGGAACGGCACGTAACCGGAGGCCTGCGACGCCTGCCCGCGAAGGAGCGTGAGATTACCCTCCGCATCCTTGCGCGCTTGAATTTCGGCGAGCGATTTCTGGATCCCCGTTGCATGCCTATCCATATCGTACGCGAGCCATGCAATACCGGCGCCCAAAAACACGGCGATAACTCCCGCGACGAATACCGAAAAAGCGACTTCTTTATAAAACTCGTATGTCACAACATATATACTATAACGCCGTAAACCGTTTCTACCAAGGTAATTACGGCGCCATCGAAACCGCATGGAACCGTTTCCATGATTGGCAATCAGCATGGGAATCCGTACGGAGCGGCACGCGCCTCGACCCCGACAAAGAATGGGATAGGCTTTTAAAGCGTAATGTGCGGCTCGTGCTACGCAATGAAGACGGCTACCCACCCCTACTCCGCGAAACTGCCCGCACCCCCTTTGGCCTGTATCTTTTAGGGAATCCCGATTGGGACTGTCCTGCTGTCGCCATTGTCGGCACCCGCAGAGCTACGAGTGAAGGGCTAAGAATTGCGCATACGTTCGCGCGTGATTTAGCCGCGCAAGGCATCGTAATCGCCTCGGGCCTCGCCCTCGGTATCGACGCTAGCGCACATGCAGGAGCAACAGCTTCCAGCGCTCGCGGCGCCACGATCGCCGTACTCCCCTGCGGCCTCGACGACGTATACCCGAAAACCCACGCCAACTTAGCAAGTAGTATTATAAATAATGGAGGCGCGCTCGTTAGCGAATACCCCTTTGGCACGCCGGCATTCCCCTTAAACTTTCTTGAACGTAACCGCATCGTCGCTGGTATCAGCCGCGGCACACTCGTAATAGAGGCACCGCTTAAATCCGGCGCTCTTGTAACCGCACGCCTCGCGGTAGAAGCTAACCGCGACGTATTCGCCGTCCCTGGCCCGATTAGCCACCCCAATTACGTAGGTCCTCATAAACTGATACAAGAAGGTGCGGGGCTTGTTACCTGCGCAGAAGACGTATGCGCTGGCCTTAACCTCCTCTACCAAAAATCCGACCCTGCAGTAGAAGCCGATGCCACCACGCTATCGCCCGCAGAGCAGACGGTGCTCGCACTACTCAAAAAAGCAGGGAAACCGATAGGAATTGACAGTATCGTCGAATTATCTAAACTGGAAGCCCAGACAGTAAGCAGTGCCGTAGCCCTTTTATCGGTTAATGGTACACTCAATGAAACAAACGGCTTATATTCTCTATGAAGACTCTCATTATCGTCGAAAGCCCAACAAAAGCGCGTACTATCGCGAAGTTTTTGGATTCGAGCTACGTCGTTGAAAGCTCCTTTGGGCACGTGCGCGACCTCCCTAAATCCAAGCTTGGTATCGACGTGGATAACAACTTCGAGCCTTCGTACGTAATTCCCACAAAGGCGAAGAGCGTGGTTAAAAACCTCAAAGAGAAAGGTAAGGCGTGCGACATGGTAATCCTCGCTACTGATGAAGACCGCGAGGGAGAAGCCATCGCATGGCACTTGCGCGAAGCTTTGGGTATAAAGGAAAGCCAGCGTATCGCCTTTCACGAAATTACGAAGGCCGCCATATTGGAAGCACTTGAGCATCCGCGGGAACTCGACTTGAACATGGTTAATGCCCAACAAGCGCGCCGCGCACTCGACCGCATCGTGGGCTACAAACTTTCGCCTTTTTTATGGAAGAAGGTTGCCCGCGGACTCTCCGCCGGCCGCGTACAGTCCGTAGCCGTACGGCTTATCGTCGAGCGTGAAGAAGAAATCCGCGCCTTTAAGTCCCAAGAATATTGGAGCGTAGACGCCGTACTCGCGCACGCGGGCACGAAGCAGAATATCGAAGCCTCGCTCACAAAAATTAAAAGTGAAGCTTTGGATAAGTTCGCAATCCCCACAAAAGAGCGTGCGAATGAAATTAAAGCGGATTTAGAAAAGCAAAACTTCGTAATAACCGCCGTCACCAAAAAAGAAATAAAGAAAAACCCTCTCGCACCTTTTACCACGAGCACCCTCCAGCAGGAGGCGGCGAAGCGCTTAGGATACACCGCCAAAAAGACGATGATGCTCGCCCAACAGCTCTACGAGCAAGGTGCTATTACCTACATGCGTACGGACTCGGTTAATTTGTCCAAGGAATCCCTTGCGGCAGCAAAAGCATTTTTAACGAAAGAATACGGCGCCGAGTACGCGGCGCAAGCCCCGCGCGTTTTTACGACTAAGTCCAAATCCGCGCAAGAAGCGCACGAAGCTATTCGCCCCACAAACCCCTCGGTAACCGATATGGGCGAAAACAAACTCTACCGCCTTATTTGGCAGCGCTTTATGGCATCGCAAATGCCGCAAGCGATTTTTGATAATACCGGCATCGACATTACGGCGGGTCAGTACGGTCTCCGTGCCGCAGGCGCCGTGCTTAAATTCGACGGCTACTTAAAAGTCTGGGCGCAAAAGTTTGAAGACAAAGAAATGCCTGCCGTAAAAAATGGCGACACCCTTACAGCACAAGAAATCCTCGCGGGTCAGCACTTTACGGAACCACCCGCCCGCTACAGCGAAGCAAGCTTGGTTAAAACGCTCGAAGAATACGGCATTGGCCGGCCTTCCACCTACGCCCCGATTATCTCCGTCATCCAGACGCGCGAATACGTGGTTAAAGAAAAAGGCCGCTTCCACCCAACGCCCACGGGCGAAAAAGTCAACAAGGTGCTCGTTGCCCACTTCCCCGAAACCACGGATATCAACTTCACCGCGAATATGGAGAACACGTTGGATGCCGTCGCTGAAGGCAAAGAACAGTGGCAGGACGTTTTAGGATCGTTCTACACGCCGTTTATGAAAAACCTTACGGAGAAATACGAAAGCGTGGAGGGTGAGCAGATTGTAAAGCCCGCTGCGGAGCCCACGGACGAAGTTTGCGAAAAGTGCGGCAAGCCGATGGTGCTGCGGAGCGGACGGTTCGGTAAATTCATCGCCTGCAGCGGCTTCCCCGCTTGTAAGAACACGAAGCGCGCCGCGCCGGACCCGAGCGTACCGCAAATTCCCTGCCCCGACTGCAAAGAAGGTAGCGTAATCGACCGCCGCACCGGCAAGGGCCGCACGTTCTGGGGCTGTTCGCGCTACCCCGAATGCAAATACGCCACGTGGAAAAACCCCAACGAACCGGAAAAGAAAGCCAAGGAAGCCGAAGGCACTTCCGAAGCGGAAACGAAAGAAGAGCCGGCAACCGAAAGCGAAGAATAAAAACGGCCGTCGTTTGAACGACGGCCGTCACGCCGAGGCGTCTTTTTTTACTCTCTCTCCTTAAGCATGTCATGCGCGCGCTGAATCAATTCACGCAAGCTGGAAGTCTTTTGATCGACCTCCGCGACAATGCGCGCCAGCTCCAAAAGCGGAAAACTTTTGAAGGCCGTCTCAACGACCTTGACACGTTTTTTTCCTGAATCGAGCCTCGTAAGCAAATCGGAAAGGAAATCCAACCCGCTTTGCCGTAAATTGGAAAGAAAAATCCCTTCCGGCGCGGCGGCGAACGACGCCAAATCACGATCCAGTCTGGTAAAAAGATCCAATAGCTGGCCGTTCACGGTCCGTTTTGCCGCATGACCGCGCGAATTTCTCGCGCCCGACTGCTCCAGAAAAACTTGAAAAGCAAGCTGCTGATCCTTTTGGCCGCCTCCTTTCTTTTTGGTAGCTAAAATGAACATTGCCGCGGTCATCTGGATCTCCGGAGCCATTGAAAGGATCTTCAGCGCTTCTTCAAGAAAAAGCCTGTCGGATTTATCCCTGCTGCTCCGCATCATTTCAAGAACCGCCCCGTCAAGATTGACGGCGACGTTGGCATGCGCATCGACCCATGATACCGATCGGGACGTCAAAGCGGCGATCTGTTCGTGGATCAGCCCCTTCCCAATAAGCGTCCGGACCATTATCACGTTGTCGTAGGCGGATTGCTCCACCTGTTTCGCATTTCCGTAACAGGAAAGGAAATACGTCTCGTCGGCAGTAAGTTCCCTGCGGCAGAAATGCACGCGTATCGTGGAAGCCGCGAGCTCTCCCAGAGCCCGCAACCGCCGCTCGCCGCTTACCATCAAATAGGTATCGTCAGGACGCGGCAGAACGAATGCGGTATCTTTCTGCCCGAACTTCCTGATGCTTGCGACTAATTCCCTCATTTCATCGGGATCGAACTCGGTGCGCGGCTGCTCCTCATTACGCACGACCTTGCCCAACGGCACGTCATGCGTCTTTGAAAAATCGATCGCGGAACCGAGCATTGTGAGCATCAAGTCATTTGCGTTTCCGCTCATGTCATTCACCGTTCACCTTTCTAAGCCGTTCGAAGTAGGCGGTACGAATTCGCGGAAGGATATCCGCGAACATCTGCGAAATGCGCGACTCGGAAAGACCGAAGGCCATTCCGATCTCGTTCATCGTTTTACCGTCGCGGTATATCGAAGTGACAATAGCCCTTTCGATATCCGTAAGCGACGGCGGCAACAAGGCGGCAAATTTAGCATCCTGTTCTTCCGGCGTTTCCCGTTCGGTTACCACGAGCATATCCTGCAACGAAACGCTTTTGTGGCTACTGAAGGAAGTTTGAAGGTAGCGGTCGATCGAATCGTTACGCACGTCAAGCTCAAGCGCCCGAACACGCCATTCTTCGGCAACCGCAACCGGAATCCCCAACTTTTGCGCAACTTCCGCAAGTGTCGGCGCATAACCGGTCTCGTTCCGCAGAGACGCGTATGCCGCTTTGAAGCGCAATCCGTGGTCCATGGTCGTACGCGAGCTCAAACGTTCGCCGCGGACGTAATCCAAGAGCCGCCAATGGATGCGGCCGGCTACATGGAAATAGAACGCCTGAGAAAGATTGTGCCGCGCAGGAGGATCGAATTCCTCCACGACGGGCGTCAAGACTACCAAGCCTTCCGAAACCAGCTCGTCCTCGTCGACGTGCTGAGGGAGCCACGCGCTTTTCTTGTAGGCGATCCTGAGGGCGACGCGACGCACGACAGGAATCGCCAACTCAATCAACTCGTCGCGCACGGCGAGATTCCCCTTGTCCTCAAGATACGCACGGAGCGTATCATGGGAAAAACTGAATGCAGCTCTCATGACTAAGCTCCTTATGCGAGAAAAAGATGAACAGCATCGCCACCACGGCAATGCTTTTTTCAATTGCCAAAGAACGAAGAAATACTACGTTACAACTGGAAAAAGGTCAATTAAAATGAGGTTTCTTGGTGACCGTCGGCGATTTTACCCATCTTCGCGATGAGAGCGCGCAGGTCGTCTTCCGAAGATATGTCTATAGTAACTTTGCCGCCGTTGCCGGCGCGTTCGATATGTACGGGGGCGCGGAGCGTGGCTTGGAGTTCGCGTGCCAACCTCGAAAATTCATCTTCGGGCGTAAAGCGCACGAAGTTTTCCGCTACGGGCACGGACACCGGCTCGGGTTGGATATCCTCGCCTAAGATTTCGCCGGATCTATTCATCTGCGCAATAGTACTCTTCATCTCACGCACGGAGACGTTCGTGGTCGTCACCTGCTGGAAAAGCTGTTGCTGTTTTATAGGGTCAGCGAGGGCGAGCAAAACGCGCCCTTGGCTTTCGCTGATCTTCCCACCCGCTATGGCATCCTGCATTTCCGTGGGTAAATTAAGTAACCGCATGGCGTTAGCTATCGTCTCACGGCTCTTGCCCATGCGCGCCGCGATTTCGCGCTGTGTCATACCGAACTGCTCCGAAAGCTTGGCGTACGAGCGCGCGGATTCTATTGGGTTTAAATCGGCACGCTGGACGTTCTCTACAATCGCCATCTCGAACTTTTCCCTGTCTTCCGGTGCGCGGCGCACAACGGCCGGCACGCGCGGCAAGCCAGCGATTTTAGCGGCACGGAGCCGCCGTTCCCCCGCTATTAACTGGTACTCTATCGCCGTGCCATACGGCGTTTCTTTTTCAATCTTCGAAACAACGAGTGGCTGGATGATGCCGAACTCGCGCACGGACTGGGCAAGCTCCATAAGCTGATCTTCGTCGAAATCCCGCCGTGGCTGGAAGGGGTTCGGCTGTATTTTATCCGTCTCGATATGAAAAATCGCCTCACCCGCGTCAAGACGCGGCAACGGTTTTTCAAGCGGCTTTTCTGCGGGTGCAACCGGCGCACTCCTATCGGGTATTAACGATTCAAGTCCTTTTCCTAACATTATGCAGTATGGAGAACCTTCTCCTGTTGTATTAATTCTTTAGCCAAACGTTCGTACGCGCGCGCTCCCGGGCTGTGCGGGTCGTGGAAGCAGATTGGCTTGCCAAAGCTCGGCGCCTCCGCGAGCGCAACTGCGCGCGGAATCTCCACGTCGTACACGTGCCCCACGAAATGTTTGCGGAGCGACTTTGAAACCTCGCGCGACAAGTGCTCCCTGCTGTCGTACATGGTAAGCAAGGCGCCCGCAATGCGCAAATTGTGCCCCAAGTTGTGGTTTACCATATCTACCGTCTCGAGTATCTGGCTCAACCCTTCCAAGCCGTAATATTCGCACTGCACGGGGATGATCATTTCGTCCGCAGCCATCAAGCCGTTAATAGTTAAGAGGCTTACGGATGGTGGTAAGTCTATTAAAACGTAGTCGTAGTGGTGCGCCACCTGATGGATTATTTTTTTAAGGAATTTTTCACGCTCCGGCTTTTCCAAAAGCTCCACGGTAGAGCCCGCGAGCGCCGGATGCGCGGAAACGAAGTGGCACCCCGGTATTGCGGTATTCCGCACTATCTCATGGATGTTTTTGCGGCCTGCCATGGCCTCGTAGATGTTCGCGCCGCCGTCTTCACGGTGCGCAGAGCCGAAGCTCGACGAGGCGTTCGCCTGCGGGTCGAAATCAACCATCAAAACCCGCCTGCCGTAGAGCGCTAAATATGAAGCGAGGTTTACCGTCGTCGTGGTTTTACCCACCCCGCCCTTCGCATTGCATACGGCGATGATTCTTGCCATTACCTTCAGTATAAAACAATTATGGTAATTGCATAGCTAAGAAGGAAGCGGGAGGATTTGCCTCTCCCCCTAAAGGGGTCGAGATCACCCATTTTTTCGACTAAGCCTTCGGGGCTTAGGGAAAAAATGGGGACCTGTCAGGTTCGAATCCTCCCGTCCGCCATCATAATAAATAAAGAG
>JAHFLO010000017.1 GCA_023244855.1 Candidatus Harrisonbacteria bacterium
CATGCAGTTGCGGATGCCCGGCGCCGGAGGACAAGTCGGTCGGCGCGGCATAGCGGATATCCAGTTTATGACTGAAGACAGGATAATCGAAAGCGATTCGGGAACAGGCGCAGTAGCCATTGTAGCGATAATCGTTCTCGCGATACTCGCGGTAATCGCCTACGTAAACTACCGGAGCCCAGCTGAAACAGGCACCGTCCTTGTTCCGCAAACAATCGACGTAAACCTCGGCGCAGCGCCCGCCAACCGATAGCCGCCGGTTGAGCTCGGCTTACGGACAAAAGCCCCGGCAGGAATATCCTGCTGGGGCTTTTGCATAGTACGGAAAATAGACGATTTATTTTTTCTTTGCCTCCTTCACGCCCTGCCGCACGCCTTTTGCGATATCGTCTTTCACTTGCCGAGCGCTCTTCGCAAAATCACTTACCTTAGCAGAGATCGTATCCCGCCGCGGCTTCGTGGAATCCCATGCACTCTCAGCCTTCTTCACGAGCGCAACACCCTTCTTTTCAAGCTTCTTCGCCCCTGCGGCCGCGCCCGTGATAAAGTTCCGCACCGCATCAACTACCTTCTTATTGCTTTTACTTTTCATAGTTTTTTATTTTTACGTTAGCCTAACTTGAGTCCATCTCAAAAATAGCATACTAATACCATCCGCGCCGTTTTCGGTTATTTCCGGCTGCGAACCACGATTTCCTCCTCGGAATACATATGTATTCCTCGTCGAAAGATCCCGCTTCTCGCTCGTAAATACCGCGAAACCGCCTGCGGCCTATTTTTTGAGACTGCCTCTACAAAAGACGCTGACGAACGCCAACCGTTACATAAAAAAAGCCCCGTGCCGACGAAATCGGTACGGGACTGGAAGAACTTTTTTTTGCTGAACTTACTCAGGCGGCACTACCTCACCCTGCTCCAACAAAGGTAAAGGAGCAGTCTCGAATGTAAGGGGCATGCGCGTATCCTGCGTATAAAGCGTCGCGAACCAATCATACGCTCTCGGCCTGACCCTTGGATCCATACTGAGCGATCGATCCATTAAGTCTTGAAAGCATTTCGGATAATCGATTGCCTTCAAATGCCTCGAAAAGAGTTTTGGCGGCACTTCTGTAATATTACGCAGACCACTCTTCGAAACGATAACGGGATGCGGAAACTCTCCCGTGGCAAGCTCATAGAGCGTCACCGCAAGCGACCAAATATCGCTTTTGTCGGTAACGCTACTTGGATCAACGATCTGTTCCGGCGGCATATACTGCGGCGTTCCGACAAGCATTCCCTTCTCGGAAATACTCGAATCGATAACCGTCCCCATGACCAACTGCGTGTCTGTCAAAGCGAAGTTGATCAAGAGCTTCCATATTTCCCTCAGCGACGGATGTTCAGGCCACGTACACAGGATGTTATGCGGCTTGATATCCCGATGAAAGATCCCGACCCCATGATAATGGACGAGTGCGTCGATTATCTGCCGCGCCATCTGCATGATAATGAACGGGGGTATGTCCCCTCCCATGACCGACTGCAGGTTTTTAGCATCGCACTTCATAGCCTTAAATGCCTGCCAGTAAACAACGACCCTGCCTTCCGGCGTCGTGAGTTCTCCAGCATCTATCAGCCCGGCGCTATACGGGCAATCGCTCGTATCGACACCTATTGCCCGTATCGAACGCTTTTCTTGCTCGGCAATCCTTTTAACTCTCTCTTCGTCCGCATCCTTGGGAACGAACGTGCATTTGACGACCACGTCGTTTCCTATCGTATCCTCCGCATCTTCGAACAGCGTCCGAGAACACAGATAGATAGGCTTCATTTCGCTCAGCTGCCTTTTAACGACGTATTTGCGGCCGAAGCAGAATCCCTTTTCCACAGTAAATTCCCATGGATTTTCCGCAGTAATTACCGTATCTTTCGTTGCCTCCATGGCCGCGACTGCCAACTGCATCTTTTTGATATGTCGAGTGGCTGTCGACGCGTCCTCCGGATCAGTTAAATCGAGACCAGCGAGCACTCCTAAGATCTTTTGAAGATCCTCTTTAGTTGACGGCATGGAACATCCTTTTTATATGAGGAAATGGAATTTCTTTTCGTATTAAGATGGTAAGGAAACCACGAGCATTATACTAATTTTTATATAAATAGTCAATAGGTTGACCTGGCAAGTCTAAATAAAACCCGCACCGAAAAATCGATACGGGGGTTGAAAATCTACTTGATGAGCTTACCTTCTCATGCGAGAGGCACTCCTACGAACCAAAAACCCTTATCCCACTCCTTTTTTGTGTGGACCTTAACCGCCACGTACACCCTACCAAGATGCACGTAACAGGCTATAAAATGCCACGCGTCGCCCACCCGCCAGATCGTTGCATTCGGATATTTGTAGGCGAAGTCGCTATGAACCTCATTAATCCTACAAATTTCGTAACCATCTGCGGGACGCAGACCACGCCGGCGAAATTCTCCCCAAATTTCCTCATCGGTCGGCTCCTTTTCCATTTGAAAAAAGGAAAAGGCGTCTCCTTCGCCTCCGCTCGGGCTCTGCACTACTACTGTTTCGGCAAGAGAATAATCGACACCAGCCCCCCTCTTTACCTGAGGAACGGCAACAAAAGAGACATCGCATCCGGGCATCGTTGCTAAAACCCCTGCATCCACCTCCTGTTCCATTCCTTTGAGAGTGTCGATAGCCTCCTTCGGCGTGCGGGAACGATCCACCTTAAGACGTGGAATCGTGAAGCCCATGACTATCTTCACAAACTCCTCCATTGCATGAACGAAATTCTTCAGAAGATAGTTCTTGCGACGGCCTAAAATGAGTGCGACCGCTTCTTCTGAGATTTCGACTCTGCTCAGCCCATCACCTAAGACTTCTTTGAGTTGATCGATTTGTTCGTGAGTCAAGGGACTACCCTCTTCTTTCTATGTGCGGTTTTTGGGATTACTGTCGTTTCAATGAGCGACTACTACACGGTGTATATAATACTCTAATTACTTACTATTGTCAACTACCGCGTGATGAAAAAACCCGCATCACTGCGGGCTTCTTCGTACGTCATCGATTCCCCTATTAGGGCATCGGCGGGTAGATCGGGTCAGTCGGAGGATATATCGGGGCCGTTCCTGCGTCAGCCGGAGGGTAGATATAATCCGTTGGCGGGTAGATCGGCGCGGTGCCTGCATCAGCTGGCGGGTAGATCGGGTCCATCGTCGGCGGAACATAACCCGCGTACGGATCTGCCGGAGGGTAGATCGCGTCTAATACATCCGCGGTGCCTTGGTTCCATCCGCGTTCCTGCCCAAGCATGAATGCCGCAGCAAGGAGAACGATGGCGATAACACCCCACAGTATTTTCTTGTTCTTTTCCATATTCATAGTTTTATTACGCGACCTTTTCATATGCATACGATAATCTTATCACGTGCCAATAATACGCACGTGTGGATAAGTTTTTATTTCCAATAAATGATAAAATTATTCAAATGGTTGTTTTTAAAAAAATCTATGGGGCGGGTATTCCGCTATGCATCGTTATAAGCATGCTTACCCCCCTTATTTCATCCGCAGCTCAGCCGCCTGCAAAAGAAACGTCATGGCACCAAGACGGCTATTGGTTTCGCGACGACGACGGAAATGAAGCAGAAGCAACCGGATGGGGGCTAAGCGATACCTTTAAAAATCAACCTATCGTCATAACAAATAGCGACGAATTTAAAAATGGGATAGTGCGCCTGCGCATCGGCATCTCAGCAAAAAAAGCCGAAGGAGCAATAACTCCGCGTCTTGCATTTAAAAAAAATGGCGGTGCGGGCGACTGCACTACGGGCGACTGGACATCTATAGAAAATAGCCTCGGAGTGCCATTTATTTTTCATGCTTCATCGTATGGAGCGCATGCGGCCCCCACCACGCAGCAGCTTAACCAAGGAGGGATATTCAGTGCCGGTCAAATTCTCACCACGGGAGATTCTGCCCCTACGGTGACACTCCAAAAAAATAACCGAACGGAATATGAATGGTCGCTCCGCTATAGCCAGCCTTTTATTACGGAGATAGCAACATATACTTTTCGCGCAATGAATACTAGCGCGCCTCTTGATACATACGAATCATGCCCCGCAATAACCATAACCCCGCCGCCGCCCACAATCCCCCTATTTACCGTCACCCCTACATCGATAGAGCAGGGCGGATCTGCGAGTATCTCATGGTCATCCCCCGACGCAATCGCATGCACTGTTGCCGCGAACCCCACTGACGCCGACTGGGTAGGAGAAAAAACACCCACAGGGACACAAGCCGTATCCCCTAAAGAGTCAACTTCATATAGCATGACATGTGCAAATGGCGGCGGCGCAACCACGCAATCGATATCCCTAATAGTTAATGAAGTACCGCCGCCTCCCCCGCCCAACCCGCCACCGCCACCAATGCCAAAAGGAGCAAGCAGCGGCCAAGGACCCAGCGAAAGACCATTGCCACCCTCGTCAATCGGCTTTGCAGGAAAAACTTCTCCGGGAGCGCGCGTACAAATACTAGCCCACGAAGAAAAAAAGGAGCGTAATATTCCCATTAAAGAAACTATTGCCGCTCCCGACGGATCGTTTACTATCCGCTTTTTCGACACGCAAGGATTTAATTCGTACAGTTTTATAGTGACTGACAAAGAGGGGCGGACCGCCCAAAGCAAAACGTATAACTTTAATACGCCGACCTATGCCATTTTAGAAAACAACCTATTTGTTTCGCCCACGCTCGGATTCGCACGAAGCGCAGTCTCAAAAGGCGACTTTATGACATTCATGGGATACGGATCGCCCGAAAGCCCTGTTACGATACGTATCGATCGAGATCGGGAATTGCAAACCACAACCCAGAAAGACGGCTCCTATCGCGTTCTTTTCAATACCGGCCACTTATCATATGGACCGCATACGGCGATCGCCGAACAAGGAGAGAGAAAAACCGATGCGCACGCAATCTCCCCCGAAAAAACATTTACTATTTCAAGGCTCATGAACCCAAAAGTCGACCTTGACGGTGACGGCGCGGTCGACATACGGGATTTAAGCGCCTTCCTTTTTAATTGGGCTTCAACCGACATACAAAAACGCAAAGCCATCGACCTTAACGGCGACAATACAATAGACATTTCGGACTTTAGCGTATTCATACGCACCATGAAACAACAATGAAATATTTTATAACCGGCATTTTTACCGTAACAATCCTATTATTCTTCCCCACTGCGCACAGGGCGCATGCGGCGACCATGTTCTTATCGAACGACGGCGGCATCGCCCACATAAACGACGGCATGCTTGTGACAGTTCGCATAGATAGCGAAGAAAGCGGCTTTAACGCGGCACAAGGAACTATTACCTTTCCAAAAAATATTTTAGAAGTCGTTTCAATAGATACCGCGCACTCCATTTTTACTTTCTGGCTTGAAGAGCCTTCGTTTTCCAACGAAAAAGGCGAAATACGCTTTATCGGGGGCGGTACGAGCGGCCTTACCGGTAAAGCCCTTTCCGTTATTACGATTTTTTTCAAGGTAAAGGGAGTTGGTGACGCAAGTATCGCCCTTACGGACGGCGCCGTAACTGCAAGCGACGGCAGCGGAACCAACATCCTTTCGGAAATGAAAGGAGTTAAAATATCCGCAGCCGCCAAAGAAATTTCTAAAATAGCGACTGACGCGCCAAAACAAATTACGCGGGCAGCGGCGCCGGCTAAAAAAACACCCCTAAAACCAGACCTTTCGATTCCGATCTATCCCCTTCAAGAAAAGTGGTATAACGCAACCACGCCTTTTTTCGTAACATGGCAATTACCCGACGACGTTACCGACGTCGCAACGGCGTTAAATAATAACCCCTCATTTCTACCAAATAAATCCGAAGGGCTCTTCGATAGCAAAACATTCCCATCCCTCGATGACGGAGTTTCGTATGTCCACATCCGTTTTAAAAACGCGATAGGCTGGGGTCCCGCGACCCATTATCGCATTGCCATAGATACCGTCGCCCCGCGACCATTCACCATAGAAGCCCTCGATGGAATCTCTACCGATAATCCGGCGCCGACCATACAATTCGAAAGCGCCGACGCGGCATCAGGCATTGACCACTATGAAATACGAACGGGCACCGGTGGCCTTATTATAACAACCACAAACTCTCAAAAACTCCCCCTTCTTGCCCCCGGAGGGCACATTATACGAGTACGCGCCGTTGATGGCGCAGGCAATGGAAACGAACAAACAATCGACATCCAAACCATTCCCATCGCATCCCCCCGTATAACTGCCATTAACGAAAAGCTTTTTAGATCAGCGGGCACTCTTGAAATGCAAGGATCCGCCCTGCCAAAAACAAAAATAGAATATTCCTTCAAGCGCACTGACGGCTCAAAAATTCATACAGGAGAAGCCCCCGTTGATGAAAACGGCAACTGGCTCATAAAAATAAACCAAGCGTTTGTGCAGGGAGATTATTTCGCGGAATTAAGAACGAAAGACGAACGAGGGGCGCAAAGCCTACACATACAATCAAAGCCATTACATTCAGCCGTCGGCGAACGGAATACTTTTCTTACGGTGGTGCTCGCTAGCATAACGGTAATCATCCTCTTCATATGTATTGCCGCGATACTATTACTACTCCCCCGATCGATAATCGAAAAGTCAGCCATTCTCGCGCAGCTAAAAACAAAAATAGCCAGCATACTAAATCGACTCAAAGGAGATAATCTTAGATATTATTCCGGAGGCATTGCAAAACTTAAAAAAGGATTTGACTATGTTCAAGACCATGTCGTCATTACCGACCCCCGGGGCACCATAGTATACGCAAACAAAGCAATTGAAAAAGCAACCGGCTTTTCAGCAAAGGAAATCATAGGCAAAAACCCCGGCGACTTATGGGGTAGTAATATGCCGGAAGCATTCTATAAAAAAATGTGGCATACGATAAAAGTAGAAAAAAAGCAGTTTGTCGGCAAAGCTAAAAATAAACGGAAGGATGGCTCATGGTATTGGCAAGAAATCAGGATATCCCCCGTTCTCGACAAGCGCGGTAACATAAAATATTTCATAGGCATCCAGCCGCTGACCAAAGCCTAAGATTATTTTTTAACCCACTGAGTGATTCCGCCCGCCTGTATCTCAACAGAGTCGGCAGGGCGCAGGCGGCGCACCATACCTTTTTCCAAAATAGGGAAATGCCGCGAACCGTCGAGAGCGTCGACTACCCACTGTAATTTTTCCGTTGCCACAAGCCATGCTTCGCCATGCCGTAACAGATTAAACGGAGCCGAATAACTGCGAAGTGTTTTTAGACCGTTTTTTAATAAAAAATATTCGTTGAAATACGAAAGGGCGAGCTCGCGGACCGTCTTATAAACCGGGTCACGATACCGTAAAACAGCATGGTTCGTCTTACTTACCGCGCCCCACCTCCTACCCTCTTTAAAAAGAGCTACCACATGGTCGACATCGCCTTTATTTTCAGCAACCTTTAAATCCAATAAAAGCGGCGGCTCGCCATGGTACCAAAAAATGGCGGCGGCAAGCATTGCGCCTTCAGCACAATGAGCTTCGCCGGCCTTGAGCACCATACGGGGAGAACGGTACGTATCCCCGTTTTTTTCGAAGTTCATGCCGAGAGCGCTAATAAAATCCTGCACCTTCGCCGGCGAATTTAATTTTTTAAAAACCGTGAACTCCGGATACTGCGATATGGGGAACGGACGCATGCGAAAATTTACCGGCTTTCGCCTTCGAAATTTTGCGCGACTTCGCCAAACTTCATCGCCCTCGGATCAAGTTTTAACCAAACGCTCTTACCAACAGAAGGCGCGGTAGTCATCGGCTCACTAGGCTTGCGAACCGCATAATTAACGACGATTACGTTGTCGCGCATCGTCCCCTGAGCTGTCTGCCCTTCGTCGATATTCATGGACTGGGGCGCAATACGGTCGCCTAAAAGATATGAATTGGATCCCACGTACCCGTTTGCCGTATTTAAAACCGCAACAACGTAGAAGAACGTCCCGCTCCCTCCCTTATCCTGCGTCACAAGGAATACCGCATCTT
>JAHFLO010000004.1 GCA_023244855.1 Candidatus Harrisonbacteria bacterium
CCTCTTCGGCCTCGATGTTCTGCGGCGGTACTTTAAGGCCGGCCATTATTCCTTAGCTTCTAAAGCTTTTAGATGCGGCCCTATGGGCGTATCTTCGACCGCGTATCCCGCTTTCGCGATTTCCGCACGCGCGGCATCAGCCGCAGCGAAATCCTTGCTGATGCGTGCAATCTCACGCTTTCTCACTAGGGCGCGAACGGATGCGGGAGCGGCGGAGCTTTTGAATACGAGACCGAAAACGGAAAACTTTTTCAAAAGGAAGCTGCGCACGGCGGCAGATTCGGCCCGCGTAAGGGTCCATACGGAAGCGCCATACCCGTTTATAAAGGAAAAGAGCGCGCCGACCGCCTGTGGCGTATTGAAGTCGGCTTCCATAGCAGTGGCGAATGCCTTTTCGCATTTCGCCATAGCACCCGTTACCGCGCGTGATACGGCGCCTGCCCTACCGGAAACGGCGACAGAATCAAGCTTACCCAGGAATTCATTAACGGTCGAAAGCGCGGCACGGGACTGCTCTACGAGACTCTCGGAATAATTAAGGGGGGAGCGGTAATGCGCTGAAAGCACCATGAAGCGCAGTATGTCCACGGAATACTTCTTTAAAAAATCCTCGACGGTAAGGAAGTTCTTAAGGCTCTTCGACATCTTCTCGTCCTTTACCGTCACGAGGCCCACATGCATCCACGCCCGCACGAACGGCTTCTTGCCTGATGCCGCCTCCTGCTGAGCAATCTCCGCCTCGTGGTGAGGGAACTTCAAATCTAATCCGCCGCCGTGAATATCGTACTGCTGACCAAGCAGCTTTTCGGTAATCGCCGTGTCCTCTATGTGCCATCCGGGTCTACCCTCACCCCACGGACTCTTCCAACTTATGCCGTCATCCTTGCTTGTGCGCTTCCATAACGCGAAATCGAGCGGGTCTTTTTTAAGCGTATCCGGCTCGATGCGGTAGTGGGGGCGGACGGCATCCAAGTCTTGCCCCGAAAGCTTTCCGTAATCCACGAACTTGCGCACCTCGAAATAGACACCGTTTTCGGTTTCGTAGGCATATCCTTTTGCAATAAGGCGTAAAATCTGTTCCTGAATCTCTTTAATAAACGCCGAGGCGCGCGCCCACCGGTCCACGCTCGTTACGCGTAGGTCCTTCATACACGCCATATAATCTTTCTCCCAGTGCCGCGCCAAGGCGACAGGTGAAATACCTTCTTCTTTGGCGCGCGCGATGATCTTGTCGTCAACGTCCGTTATATTTTGCAGGTAAAAGAGACCGTAACCCGCCTCGCGCAGATACCGTGCAAACATATCGAAAGTAATTTCCACGCGGGCATGGCCGATATGCACCTGCCCGTATACAGTCGGCCCGCACACGAACATTTTGAGCGGTTTTTTCGACTTCTTAAAAAGTTCGTCCTTGCCGGTGAGCGTGTTGTGGATAACTAATGGCATGCCTGTGCTTAGAGCGTAGTACGGCGTGCTACACTTATCAAGATGCCTAACAAGGTTTTTATATTGATACTTGCGTGGTCGGGATTATTAGCCGCATGGACCTTCGCTTCCCCGCCATCCGGAACCCCCGGAGTGACTCTCGGGGGGCTTTTCAGTGATAGCGCGATGAATATCGGCATAAAAACATCAGCCCCTGCGACCGCGCTCGACGTTAACGGCACGACGACTATACGAAAATCACTTGATATGACGAACAATAGGATTCTAAATGTCGCGACACCCACCTCGAGCCTCGACGCGGCGAACAAGGCGTATGTAGACACGCAAGTGGCAGACATCAGCTCATCTTCAGTGCGTATCTGGAGCCAAGGCAGGCCGGGAACTGCCGTCATTAATACCGCGGGTGAATGCACGCGCACGGTAAGCGGGAGGACGGTCAAGGTGAGCCGCAGTACGCGGCCTGCAAGCTGGGCAGGATCGGCCGCGGCATGCCCTGTGGGTTGGTGGGTATGTACTGCCGCGGAACGGGGTACTGGCGTCTGCGGATCAGGCGACCGCAACGGCGTTCGATGTGACGTGAATAGCGCTTCAAATGATGAAATTTTTGCTATGGCAAATACGTGGGGTTGGCTCGCGGACACGGGATCCGTCACTAATCAGGACTATGGACGCATACAACTCACGGACGGTACCCTTGCCGACGATTATGCATGCACGCTTGCGCCGGTATGGTGCTGCTCATATTAATATAATGCAAAAATGCGCCGATCTTTCATATTAATCGCCATTTGGTCGATACTTCTCGGTGCATGGACGCTTGCTAACCCGCCAGCAGGAACAATAGGTATCACGAAAGGAGTCCTATCCGCAGACGGAACAAATAATATCGGCATAGCAACAAGCACGCCTATGAGCGACCTAGACGTTAACGGCACGACGACTATACGAAAATCACTTGATATGACGAACAATAGGATTCTAAATGTCGCGACACCCACCTCGAGCCTCGACGCGGCGAACAAGGCGTATGTAGATGCATCCGCCGCGAACATTAGCTCGTCCTCGGCACGGCTCTGGGGACAAGGGAGAACTAATACTGCCGTCATTAATACCGCGGGTGAATGCACGCGCACGGTAAGCGGGAAGACGGTCAAGGTGAGCCGCAGTACGCGGCCCGTGACATGGGATAACGCGCAAGCGGCATGCCCCGTGGGTTGGTGGGTATGCTCGGCGGCAGAGCGAGGTACCGGAACATCTACGTGCGGATCGGGTAATCGGACATATCTCGAATGCAATCAACGCCAAAACCCCACACCGACATATCTGGACGACATTGCGACATGGGCAACCACAAGCGGCCAACCATGGGGATGGGTAACTGACGCAGGCGCAACGGCAAATTGGGCAGGAGGCGCCCTCGTGATGACCACAGGCACATTAGCGGAAACCTATGTATGTGACATGATGCCCGCATGGTGCTGTTCGTATTAATTGAAGCCTTGAAAAAACCGTAACCGAATTGGTATAATCTCCGCGTATACCCATATGGAGGAAGAAATAAAAGAACCATCCGAACTCGAAACGCTTAAAGCCCAGTGCGAGGAATACCTTAACGGCTGGAAGCGCGCGAAGGCTGATTTAGCAAACAGCAAAGCCGAGGAAGGAAAGCGCCTTACGGACTTCGCCAAGTTCGTAGGCGAAGCGATGATGAAGGACTTAACAACCGTACTCGACAGCCTTGCCTTGGCAGCGGCGGCCATCCCTGAAACGAACGAAGCACGGAAAGGAATACTCATAATCCAAGCCCAGCTCGAAGAAGTGCTCAAGAAGCACGGCTTAGAAAAAATAACAGCGAATGTTGGCGATGACTTTGATCCTGCAAAGCACGAGGCAATGGCTTTAGTAGACGGCGCGGGTAAGCCGCCGGAGACGATAGCGGAAGAGATTGAAAAGGGCTATAGTCTTAACGGAAAAGTATTGAAACCTGCACGGGTAACGGTCACTAAATAAACTATTACATTAAAACATATGGCAAAAATAATCGGCATAGATTTGGGAACAACTAATTCGGCCGTCGCCGTAATGGAAGCCGGCGCGCCGCGCGTACTCGAAAACGCCGAGGGTAACCGCACCACCCCCTCGATTGTTGCGATGTCGAAGGCTGGCGAGCGTCTCGCGGGACTTTTAGCGAAACGCCAGTCCATTACGAACCCACATAACACAATATTCTCGGTAAAGCGTCTCATTGGCCGCAAATTTACCGACCCCGAAGTGCAGGCGGACAAGCAATGGCTACCGTACGAAATAAAAGCGGCATCGACCGGCGGCATTGAAGTACGCATCGGCGAAACATGGCACACGCCGGAAGAAATCTCAGCGATGATCTTGTCGAAGCTTAAGGCGGATGCCGAGGCGAAACTCGGCGAGCCGGTAACGGAAGCTGTCATTACCGTCCCCGCGTACTTCGACGACAGCCAGCGACAGGCAACGAAGAACGCCGGCGAAATTGCGGGCTTAAAGGTGAGTCGCATCATCAACGAACCGACCGCGGCCGCGCTTGCCTACGGCATGAACAAGAAGAAAAACGAAAAGATCGTGGTGTACGATCTTGGCGGCGGCACGTTCGACGTATCCGTACTCGAAGTAGGCGACGACACGGTAGAAGTAAAAGCAACGGGCGGCGACACACACCTCGGCGGCGACGACTTCGATAAGCGCATCATCGAGCACCTCGTCCTCGAATACAAAAAAACCGACGGTATCGACATATCCAAAGACCCGTTGGCATTACAACGCCTTAAAGAAGCGGCAGAACGCGCCAAGCACGAGCTTTCAACATCCACCGAAACCGAAATCAACCTACCCTACATAACGTCAGACGCTTCCGGCCCGCGGCACTTCGTATTGAAGTTCTCCCGCGCAAAACTCGAAAGCCTCGTAGGTGACTTCGTAACGAAGTCCGTAGAGCTTACTTTGAAAACCGTTAAAGACGCGGGCTTTGCAGTAGCAGACATCAACGAAATAGTCATGGTAGGTGGCCAGACTCGCATGCCGGCGGTAGTAGAAGCGGTAAAAAAAGCGTTCGGTAAGGATCCGCACCAAGGCATTAACCCTGATGAAGTAGTTGCTATAGGCGCGGCAGTGCAAGCCGGCATTCTACAAGGCGACGTAAAGGACATTTTACTCCTTGACGTCACACCGCTCTCGCTCGGCCTCGAAACCTTGGGCGGCGTCTCGACCCGCATTATCGAAAAAAACACCACAGTACCCACAGCGAAGACACAGGTATTTTCTACTGCAGCAGACAACCAGACCTCCGTCGAAATTCACATATTACAAGGGGAGCGTGAAATGGCAGCAGACAATAAAACCTTAGCGCGCTTCGTTTTAGACGGCATCCCGCCCGCGCCCCGCGGTACGCCGCAAGTCGAAGTTACTTTTGACATCGACGCGAACGGCATCGTGAGCGTATCGGCAAAAGACAAGCAGAGCGGCAAGTCACAGTCCGTAAAAATCGAAGCGAGCACTAACCTCTCGAAAGAAGAAATCGAACGTCTCAAGGCCGACGCCGTGGCGCACGCAGAGGAGGATAAAAAGAAAAAGGAATTCGTTGACGTAAAAAATCAAGCGGAGCACGCAGTCTATTCCGCCGAGAAGGCGCTCAAAGAGCACGGGGACAAAGTGCCCGCCGAAGTAAAAACCGCGGTTACGGAAAAAATAGAAAACTTAAAAACAGCTCAAAACGGTACGGATGCCACAGCGATAAAGACCGCGCTCGAAGCACTCTCCGCCGAAATCCAGAAAATCGGCCAGCAGTACGGACAAGCTACCCCACCGCCCACAGGAGATACTCCACCGCAAGAACCAGCAGGCGGAGAAACTCCCGCACAATAAAAAGTAAGGGTGCTATACTACTAGTATGCATCCTGAAATCATGGCTATCGGCGCCTTAGGCGCCATGACTGCCGGCGCCTTCGGTTGGTTCTTTTCGTGGTACGCGACTATTGGCGGGTATGACTCCCTCGCAATCGCCGTCGTCTTTGCGCTCCTCTATATCTCATTCTTCACGCTCCGCATGCTCGTGACGGAAAACCGCGCCCACGCGTGGGCATTGATCGGCTGCGACCTTGTACTCTTCTTGCTGCCGTTCATAGGGCATTTCTCCCCGTGGCTCGCGGCAACAGGCATTATCGCCGGAGCATGGCTCTTTGCCGCATGGCGGCAAGGGAGGCGGCAAACGGAGAACATGGTGCACATCCGCCTTAAGGAACTCGCCTATGGATTCATCAAGTCAACATTCCGCGCCGTACTCTTCCTCGGTATTGCGACATACCTTTCGCTCGTGGACCCAAAAAGCATCGCCGTTTCGCGCACGCTCATAGAAAACTCATTAAGCAACATGATGAGCGACGCGAACAAAGGCTTTATGGAGCAGGTCGTCGGTCGTAAGATAACAGCCGAAGAATCCGCAGATGCTATTAGCCGGATAGCAAGTAGCATGCATGCGGCGGCGGAAGCTGTAATAGGCAAAGTCCCGCCGAAAGCGAAATCCGGTATTTTAGTAGGTGTCGGTATCGTTATATTCCTCTTAGCAAGCAGTCTTATAAACCTCTTAATACCGCTCGTAATGGGCTTCGTTTGGTGCGTACTTAGATTGCTTTTAAAGCTGAATTTCATTACCATAACTACGGAAAAAGCAGATAAAGAAACGATCGTTACATGAACAAGGACTACTACAAAATCTTAGGCGTAGCAAAGAATGCCCCTGAAGAAGAGATAAAAAAGGCATATCGCAAGCTCGCCCACCAACACCACCCCGACAAAAAGGGCGGCAACGCTGAGGAATTTAAAGCTATCAACGAGGCATACCAAGTGCTTTCGAATAAGGAAAAGCGCGCGCAGTATGATAAATTTGGCCGCGTGTTCGATGGAAGTCAGGGTCCGCAGCAGGGCGGGCAGAACCCGTTTTCGGGCTTCGGCTTCGACGTCAATTTCGACCCGGGCATGTTCGAGGGTATGGAAGGCAGCGATATTTTCGAAGCGTTCTTCGAGGGTATGGGTATTAAGAACCGCCGTCGCACATACGAACGCGGAGCGGATTTGGAGTTTACCGTCTCTATAACTTTAGAAGAGGCTTTTAGCGGCGTGGCGAAAACAATCCCCACAAGCCGCTTTACCGCGTGCAAAGACTGCGCCGGCCTCGGCAGCGACCAAAAAGCAGGTACCACGCAGTGCGCTATCTGCAGCGGGCAAGGCGAAGTACGCGAAACCCGCCGCGGATTCTTCGGTAACTCAGTGCACGTAAAGCAATGTAGTACGTGTATGGGCACGGGCACGATCCCGAATAAGAAGTGCACTACCTGCGCAGGGGACGGCCGCGTAAAAGAAAAAACACAAATCTCCTTTACCGTCATGGCGGGCATTGAGGACGGGCAGATTATCAAAATCTCGGGCGCAGGGGACAAAGGCGCGCGCGGCGCAGCTGCAGGCGACGCCTACGTGCGCATTGGAGTAGAAAAGAATAAAACCTTCGAACGCCGCGGTGCGGACTTGATCACCAAAAAAGAAGTTTCGGCAATCGATATTTTAATGAGTAAGAAGCTCGACATAACGAGCATCGGCAACGACACCTATTCGTTCGATATCCCCGAAAGCGCCCCCATTAGCGACGCAATCCGCATTGCCGGCGCCGGCATGCCCCGCCTCGGCTCCCGCACCCGCGGCGACCTGTACGTAAAGCTAATCATAGTAAAACCCAAAAAAATCTCCACTAAGGCAAAGGGATTATTGGAAGATTTAAAGAGGGAGCTGGAATAAGGCGTACATCGCTATAATAGTTGTCCACAGGGGAGTATATACATCCGCAAATGCGGATATATACTCTATATACATATGGATACCAAAGCCGCGTCCCTTACGGGCAAGCAAACGAAGTTTTTCGAGACGCTTAAGAAATATATTTCCAAGCACGCAGAGTCTCCCACGGTGGATGAGCTTATAACCCTTACTAAATCCTCCTCCCCGCGCGCAGTCACCCAATACTTGGGCGCACTCGAACGCAAAGGCTTAATACGCCGTGAGCGGTATAAGCGGCGCGGTATCGAGCTTTGCATATTGGGCAACAGCTACGAATCCGAAACTGTTTCCATTCCGGTAATCGCGTCCGCCGGTTGCGACAACATGAAAGTCTTTGCCGAAGAACACGCGGGCGAATACCTCTGCGTTTCAAACGAACTCGTGCGCGGCAAAAACCTCAAGAGCATTGCCTGTATTAAGGCAATAGGCGACTCCATGAACGACGCGGGTATTAACGAAGGCGACCACGTCTTGGTCGAGATGACACAGGCGATTATGGAAAACGATTTAGTAGTGGCAGTCATCGACGGCTTCGCCGTTATCAAAAAAATAGAATACGCCAATAACGCCGTAATCCTCCGCCCAGTTTCCTCCGACCCCGCCCACAAGCCGATCATTTTGCACCGCAACTTCAACATATTCGGCAAAGTAATAGACGTAATCCGCGGCTACCAGAAAGGGGATGTGGAAATCGTGCCCCTCTACCCATCCCGCTAACGCCCTTGATTATTTAAATGGAAAAGGCTAGATTAAAAATCTCAGCTCTTTTTAGTTTTGCGTAAAGCTTGCGAGTGCATGCTGGCATAGGTGCCGATGTAAACGTCGGACGCACATGTCGGACGAGCGCCATGCACTTCGCAAGCCCCGCCTCTTTGGCCTAATGGTTGGGCACCGTTTTCGTAAACGGCGACATGGGTTCGATTCCCATAAGGGGCTATGACCCGATTCTTCGGACGGAGCATTCCTGTTACTGCAACATGGAAGCGGTTCGCCTCGGCGAAGGAAAACGAAGAGTCGGGTCAGCATATTCGACGAGCGACGGTCACGGAGGGCCGTCGTTTTTTTATTGAAAAATAACCCAACGTACTATAATATAATCGAATAAAGTCCCCATAGCTCAATGGTAGAGCAGTTGCCTTTTAAGCAATTGACCATGGTCCGATTCCATGTGGGGACACCGGGAAATAGCACCTTACCTTACCCATGCACGGAGGCATGTCATGTTCAAAGTTTTTGACAGCTGGATCGCGAACGCGCTTCTGAGCGCCGTATTCCTCTTTGCAATCTTCCGCACGCGCCCCCTGCCGACACCCTACTGCCCGAAATGCAAGAAGCCGACCCTACGTCGGCGACGATGCGCCTATGCAAGCATCCCCGCGGAAAAAGCAACCTGTATGAACGTCGAATGCAACCACTGCTTCGTGGAAACGGCTAACCGCATCATCACACGCATAGAAGATGCATCCCTATGGCCGGATACGGATGAAGACTACTAACAGGAAAGTACTAAGCGCCGGCAGGGGATCCGGCGCTTTTCTTTTTCCCTTTTTCCTGTTATAATCCTAGCCAATGAATTACCGCCCCTATCGCTTCTCGTTCGCGATAATCGCCGTAACCGCGCTTGCCGCGATTTTCGTTTCTCCGCAACTCTTCGACGCGCATTACAAGTTCCGCCCGTGGAAACTCGGCCTTGACCTCGTGGGCGGCAGCCACCTCGTCTACGAAATAGACATGAAAGATGTTCCGTCTGCTGACCGCGACTCCGTCGCCGCAGGACTCCGTGACGTTATAGAAAAGCGCGTTAACCTTTTCGGCGTAAGCGAGCCGCAGGTATATGCCACCAAGTCCGGCGAATCGTCCCGGCTCGTGGTAGAGCTTGCAGGCATTAAGGACGTAAAAGAAGCTATTAAGCAGATCGGCGCCACACCCTCGCTCTACTTCGCGAAGAAAGTCGAGTTCGAATCCGACAAAGGCGAAAAAATACCCGCCTACCAACAGACAACCCTCACCGGCCGGTACATCAAGGGCGCCCAGCTTTCGTTCGACCAAACGACAAACGCCCCGCAGATTAGCCTCACATTCAACGACGAGGGCGCAAAGATGTTCGGTGAGCTCACGGGTGAACTCGTCGGCAAGCCGCTCGCAATCTTTCTCGACGATAAACTAATATCAGAACCCACCGTACAGGAAAAAATAACGGGAGGGCAGGCGCAAATCACCGGTCGCTTTACCATAAAAGAAGCGAAGGAAATGGTAGCCCGCTTCAATGCAGGCGCTCTACCTGCGCCTATTAAGCTGATAAGCCAACAAACGGTTGGCGCCTCGCTCGGCACAGACTCCCTGCATAAGACAGCGCTCGCGGGACTTATCGGCATGGCACTTGTCGTCATGTTTATGATTCTCTACTACCGCACTTCGGGCGTCGTCGCGGCATTCGCTCTTATAATCTATGCAGTCCTTACGCTTGCCGCGTTCAAGCTGTTCGGTATCACAATAACGCTTTCGGGCATTACCGGCTTCATATTATCCGTCGGTATGGCGGTAGACGCGAACGTCTTAATCTTCGAACGCAGCAAGGAAGAGCGCGCGAAGGGATCAGCGCCCGAAATCGCCCTCGAAGAAGGCTTCCGCCGTGCGTGGCCGTCCGTGCGCGACTCGAATATCACGACTATTATTACCGCTCTCGTGCTGTATTACGCAACGACGGGCTTCGTGAAAGGTTTTGCGCTTACGCTTATCGTTGGAGTCCTCGTAAGCATGTTCAGCGCCATTACCGTCAGCCGCGCCCTCCTGCGCAGTTTAACTACTAAATAATAAACGCCATGTACGACATAATTGGAAAAAAATATCTCTTTCTCGGCATTTCAGCCGTTCTCTTCATTGCCGCCGTAGCGTCTATGGGTACCTATGGGTTTAAAGAAGGGATAGACTTCGCGGGCGGCACCTCGTGGCAGGTACGCATTACGGAAAACCCCTCCGCCGAAACAGTAGGGGAGGCTCTTAAGGAAAAATTCGGCTTGCAAGAAGTAATCGCGATCCCCGAACCCACAACCAAAAGCATCATCCTCCGTCTGCCGGAACTCGATGAGGTAATGCACGCGGATTACCGCGCGACGCTCGAAAAAGAATTCGGTGCCGTAGAAGAACTGAGTTACGAAGTGATCGGCCCTGCCGTCGGCAACGAGCTGCGGCAAAAAGCTTTATGGGCCTTCCTCGGCGTGCTTATCGCCATATCGCTCTATATAGCTTTCGCCTTCCGCCACGTTTCGCGCCCGATAAGCTCATGGAAGTACGGCTTCGTGACACTCGCTACGCTCTTTCACGACGCGGTAATTCCACTCGGCCTTGTGGCATATTTGGGCCATACGAAAGGGGTCGAAGTGAATACGAATATCGTGGTTGCTATTCTCGTTATTATCGGCTTTTCGGTACACGACACCATCGTCGTATTCGACCGCATCCGCGAAAACCTGCGCACGGAAAAGTCCTCATCGTTCAGCTTTAAAGATCTCGTAAACCGCAGCATGAACCAAACGATGATCCGGTCCATAAACACATCCCTTACGCTTATTCTTACCTTAGCAGCGCTCCTCTTATTCGGCTCCACGAACCTCTTCTACTTCGTGCTTACTATTCTTGTAGGCGTCGTTATGGGGACATACTCTTCAATCTTCGTTGCAAGCCCCCTTTTAGTCCTCTGGAATAAGCGTTAATAACAATGCTTGACTCCATATAATGCCTGTGGTACTATATAAGAACTACGAATATGGAGCTTAATCCGTTAAAAATAATCACTCAGGCCTTAGCGCCACTTACCCCGCGCCAGCGGGATATTATTCAACTCCGCTACGGCCTTAAATCCGCCGCAGGGGAAACTTTGGCCGCCATCGGAAAGCGGTACAATGTCACGCGCGAACGCATCCGCCAGATCGAGGCGCAGGCGCTCCGCTCCCTTAACGCCCAGTTCGCCAAAGCCGAATTCGATGGCTTCCGCGCCGGCGTAGCAACCTACTTAGAAAAGCACAACGGCATGCGCCGTCACGACCTCGTAGCAAGCGACATGGGGCAAAACGCCAACGTTATTCGGTGCGCCTTCGAAGCAAGTGGCGTGGCGGCATTTCACCCCGAAGACAAGGCGCATTACGCCTTTTGGAGCCTTTCCGACGCCCATGTAAAACGTGGTGTGGCGTTTACCGCCGAACTCGTCTCGTCCCTTAAGCGCACGGCAGGAAAGCCCGCAGCAATGCCCACCGATGCCGCAAGCGTAAACTACGTATCCATATCGAAAAAATTTGCGGTAAGCCCGCACGGCGAATTCGGCCTTGCAGAATGGCGCGATATTAACCCTAAAGTTTCTCGCGACTGGGCATTCTTAGTACTTAAGAAAGCGCAAAAGCCCCTCCACTTTTCCCAAATCACTACCGAAATCAACAAGATCCGTAAAACGAAAAAGGTTAACCCGCAAACCATCCACAACGAACTTATTAAAGATAAGCGATTCGTCCTTGTGGGTCGCGGCATGTACGGCCTTGAAGAATTTAATATCTTAGCAGGCACCGCCCGCGAAGTGCTTTCCCACCTCTTAAAAAAGCATGGTCCAATGCCCGCGAAAGACATTATCCAGCTTGCCCTAACGCACCGCCCCTTTAAAGAAAAAACACTCTTAATCAACCTCCAGAACAAGAATTGGTTTAAGCGCATGGACGAAGGCAAGTACTTTATCCGGAAGGCATAGCAAAAAACAGACCCTGAAATGGGTCTGTTTTTTTGAAAACTATTTTTGATATAGGTTCTACGATATACTCATATCATGCGCATGCTTATCAGCGAGCCATCAGCAGTTCTCTTCGCCAACCTGTGGGACGCTGCATGGTGGTTTATAATACCCCTTTTCCTCTTCCCTCTATTCGTGAAGATGTGGCTTTTTTACGTAAAAAAGCATTACGTCGCCAATCTCAAATGGGTAAACCTGCAAGTAAGCGTTCCTATAGAAGTACTTAAAACGCCGAAGGCGATGGAACAAATATTTGCCGCCGCGCACGGCACATTTTCGTTCGGTATTAAATGGTACGACAAATGGTGGAACGGCGAAGTTGAAAACTGGTCGTCATTCGAAATAATGGCAGATTCCGGCGGGCCGCGTTTTTACATACGCGTCGTCGCCGGCGCGCAAAAAATGCTCGAAGCGGCAATCTACTCCCAATATCCCGACGCTGAAATCATGCTCGCCGAAGACTATACTACAAAGTTCCCGCTAGTATTACCAAACGCTATGTATGATTTGCATAGCGCGGATTTCATTCTTACCCACGACAATACGCTCCCTATACGCACCTATGAATATTTCGAAGCGAAAGAGGCAGACGAAAAGATAGACACGATAGCTACGCTCATGGAAGCCCTGTCGCACCACACGGGCGACGAAACAACATGGATACACGTTTTAATACGCCCCACAGACAGCCAATGGATAAAGAAAGCGCTCAAGTTCCGTGACGAGGAAATCCTTATGACTCCTAAAAAGGAAGTCCCATTCAAGGATTTTGCGAAGGCATTCTTTTTTAATCTTTTTAAAGCTCCTTTTTTAAAAGAGGGTGAAGAATTAGAATGGCCAGAAGATAAAAAAGGCGAAAAAATAAAAATAATGGATTTGCCCCCCGCTCAAAAGTTAAGGGTAGAAGCAATCGACATGAAGCTTTCGAAGCTCATGTTCGAAACGGTCATACGTTGGGTACATATTAACCGCAAAGAAGAAATGAATTTAGCGAATACTGCGGGCATTAAGGCATGGGCAAAACAGTTCGCAGACGAAAACCTTAATCTCCTCAAGCCCTACCTGCCAACGTACACCGTCACCGCAAAATGGCCATTCAAAAAGCGCAAGCAGTACGTAAAAAAACGCCTGCAGTATGAAAACGCCATCAAGCGGCGGTTCCCTAAAAAATACTCGATGATGAATACCGAAGAATTAGCGACTATCTACCACTTCCCAAGCGCCACAGTTAAGACCCCGATGCTTGGCAGAGTCGAAGCCAAGAAAGGCACGCCACCAGCATCACTCCCGATAGAATAAACCTATGGAAAATAACATCACATGGCTCGGCGAAACGAACTTCCGCAACGAACGGCGCAAGTTCGGGATTAAAGAAGACGACCGCCGTCGCCACATCTACATCATCGGTAAAACGGGCGTCGGTAAATCCACGCTTATCGAAAACATGATTATCGAAGATATTCGTGCCGGCAGAGGCGTTGCTTTCCTCGACCCACATGGCGAATCCGCCGAAAAAATTCTAGACTACATCCCCGAAGAACGCGTGGAAGACGTCATTTATTTAGACCCGTCAGACAGCCGGTTCCCGATAGCATTTAACCCACTAGAGCAGGTAGACCCCGAATTCCGCCACTTGGTGGCCTCGGGTATGATGGGCGTACTGCAAAAAATTTGGGCAGACGCGTGGAGTGCCCGTATGGCCTACATCATGAACAACACGCTATTAGCGCTCCTCGAATACCCGGGGACGACGCTCCTCGGCATCATGCGCATGTTAAACGATGCCGTATATCGCAAGGAAGTCGTGGATAACTTGAAAGACCCTGTGGTTAAGGGTTTTTGGACAAACGAATTCGCCCGCTACAGCCAAAAGTTCGAAACCGAAGCGACGGCCGCCATCCAAAACAAGGTCGGGCAATTCGTCTCAAACCCCTTGGTACGCAACATCTTAGGACAAGCGCATTCGTCTATCGACCTGCGCAAAGTCATGGATGAAGGGAAGATCCTCATCGTAAACCTCTCGAAAGGCAGGATAGGGGAAGACAACTCAGCGCTTTTGGGCGCCATGATCATTACCAAGCTCCAGCTCGCCGCCATGAGCCGCGTTGATATTCCCGAAAAAGAGCGGCGCGACTTCTACCTCTGCGTCGACGAATTCCAAAACTTCGCCACGGAATCATTCGCCACTATTTTATCGGAAGCGCGCAAATACCGCTTATCCCTTACCGTTGCCAACCAATATCTCCGTCAGCTCGATCAAGAAGGAAAGTCCACGGTAAAAGACGCCATCTTCGGCAACGTCGGCACTATGATTATTTTCCGCGTGGGCGCGGAAGACGGAGAATTTATTGAGAAAGAATTCATGCCTGAATTCCTCGCGGGTGACATGGTAAGTCTCGCGAAGTACACCGTCTATATAAAGCTCATGATAGACGGCATTGCCTCACGCCCGTTTTCCGCCAACACCTTACCGCCCCCGCCTAAGCCAGAACGGTCATATAAAGCAGAAATTATTGAAATAGCGCGCACCAAGTACGCCTTGCCGCGCGAAGCAGTAGAAGGAAAAATCGCCGCCGAATGGCTTGCGCAGAGCACAGGCGGAAGCGCAGTAAAAACCGAACGCCGTGACGAACGCCGCCTCGGGAGCGTCCTAACCGAAAACGCCCAAGTCATAAAGAAACGCCCCATGGGCGGCGGCGGAGACTTTAGGAAGAAGCCTACGGCACCAGCCCCTGCAGACTATACACCCCAGCAAGCGGTCGCGCCCGCCGAGCAACGCCCGCCCGAACGGCGCGAAGAGGAACGCCACGTAGAACCCCCGCGCGCGCCGGAACAACCCCGCGAACGTAAACCTATTAACATCCTCGGCCTCAAAGAAGCCTTAGAAAAAGCCAAAGAAGACAAAAAAGAAGGGGAATAATAAACGAGCTTAATTCTTTTCTACGCGCTCCGCGTATTCTCCCGTCGTGGTGTTAACTCGGATCACGTCGCCGATGTTCACGAAAAGCGGTACATTGATCTTCGCGCCCGTTTCGAGCTCCGCAACTTTCATGCCGCCCTGTGCCGTGTTGCCACGTTCCCCAGGAGGCGTTTCTTTTACAAGTAAGTCTACCTTAATAGGCAGTTCCACGTTGATAATCTTACCGTTAAAGGAGATTGCCGAAACTTCCGTATTCGGCTTTAAAAACTGAGCGCTTGCGCCAAGCGCATCCTCCGAAAGGGAAAAGCGCTTCGAAGCGTCATTCTTTTCGCTAAACCAGTATTCGCCGCGGCTCTGGTATAAAAACTTGATAGGCTGGCGCTGCATATCCGCCTCCTCAAAGCTTTCGCTCTGGTGGAAGTTGCGCGAAAGAACCTTGCCGGTGATCAAGTTTTTCATCTTCACCTGCGCTACGGCCTTGCGCTGCTGCATACGCACAAAGGCGTATTCCACGACTTCATACGGCGCGCCGTCAATGTCGAAAACAACCCCCTTGCGTAAATCGTTGTATCCTAAAGTTGCCATAATACAGTAATTATACTGTAAAATATCAGCGAAATCAATTGCAAAATAATCATTAAAATGGCATTATAACGGCCATGAAGGCGCGCAAAACAGTATTTATGGCGATGTCCGGCGGGGTGGATTCAAGCGTTGCGGCTGGACTGCTTATTAAGCAGGGCTTCGACGTGGTCGGCTGCCATATGAAGTGCTACAACGTAGACGGTTGCGCGGAGCAGGATGCCGAAGATGCCCGTCGCGTTGCAGAACAGCTCGGTATCCCATTCTACGCCTTCGACCTCGAACAGCAGTACAAGGAACGCGTAGTTGATTATATGGTACAAGGATACCGCGCGGGTATTACTCCCAACCCTGACGTGATGTGCAATAAAGAAATAAAGTTTGGTTTATTTCTTAAGCGCGCGCTCGAGCTTGGTGCCGACTACATAGCAACCGGCCACTACGTTTCAATTAAAAAGATTGCTGGCGCGCACGCCCTGTACGCCGCAAAAGACAAAAACAAAGACCAGTCATATTTCCTCTGGACTCTTACGCAAAAAGAACTCGCGCACTGCCTCTTTCCGCTCGGCAACCTTACAAAGCCCGAAGTGCGCGCAATCGCTAAAAAAAATGGTCTTATAACTGCCGCCAAAAAGGACTCCCAAGGCATATGTTTTTTAGGTAAGGTGCCTGCGGCGGAATTCCTTAAGACATATATTCCAGCACGAACCGGCGCTATTATAAATGGCGCTGGTAAACAACTTGGTACGCACGATGGCGCTGCATTTTATACCGTTGGTCAACGGCACGGGCTTAAAATTGGCGGTCATAAGGAGCCGCTCTATGTTACCGGCAAAGATGTTATAGAAAATACCGTAACGGTTGCTGAGGGCGAGCATAACCCAGAACTGTACCGCAGAGAAGCAACGCTTGGAAAAATAAATATCATCGCTACAAAAGATTATACTAAGCCTCAAGCCGTTTGGGCACGCATTCGCTACCGTCAACCTCTTTTTGCGGCATCTCTTCAAAAACTAAAAACTGGCGACTATAAGCTCGTTTTTAAGCGACCCCAAAAAGCAGTAGCCATAGGTCAATCAGCAGTCTTTTACACCGAAAAAGGCGAAATGCTCGGCGGAGGGGTTATACTTGAATAATGCTGATAGTCTTTACGGGCAACGGAAAGGGGAAGACGACCGCAAGTCTGGGGCAAATGCTCCGTACCGTAGGCCGTGGCAAGCGTGCGCTCATGATTCAGTTTATTAAAGGGCCATGGAAGTCGGGTGAAGACGAGTCATATAAACGCCTTATGCCAGAACTAGAGATTAGGAAGATGGGTTTGGGCTTCGTAGGGATTTTAGGCGACACCTTGCCACGCGTAAAGCATAAAGAAGCGGCGGCAAACGCCCTCGCAACTTTTGAAAAAGAATTGAAGTCTAAAAAGTGGGACTTACTCGTACTCGACGAAGTGAATGTTGCGGTGGGGCTAAAGATTATATCCGCAAGCGCCGTACTCAAGGCCGTTAAAAAAACACCGCTCGAAACATTCGTAATCATGACGGGGCGCGATGCCCCCGCCTCTTTTATACAAGCCGCGCACCTCGCAACCGAAATGCGCGAAATCAAACATCCTTTCAACAAAGGCGAGCTCGCCAAGGTCGCCTTAGATTTCTAAATGTTTACTATTCTATGCAATTGCACAGAATAGTAAACAAATAAAATATGCCAAAGATGCCGGCCCATGAAACATTTTTCTGGGGGGCATTTTTCTTTCTCGTAGGGACACTCATAGCCTCAGCCACAATAGACTTCCCAAGCGCGCTTATGCGTATGGAGGCGGTGGTGCTTGGGGCGGCGATCATCACCCTTACACTCCATCTCCTTAAAAAACCGTACGCTTTGCTCGCGCTCGTAATACTCGTCGGCGGCGGGTATTGCGTCATGTACGACATGCACCGCACGTCCATGCCTATCGCTTTCGACCGTATAACGAAGATAGAAGGCGTTATAACCCAAGCCGAACAGCATATCGACTACCAAGCGCTTACGCTCGAAAACGGCGTACGCGTGAACACCGACCGCTACCCAGCGTTCGCGTATGGCGACTGGATTGCCTTTAAAGGTACGATTAAAAAATCACAAATACCTCTCAGCCGCGGATACGTAAACGCTTTTCGTTCCGATATAAAACTAATAAAAAGCAACGAAGGTGATCCGCTTAAAGCAGAGCTCTTCAAAATCAAAGCCGCGTTCGAAGGTAATCTCAAAAGCGTACTGCCGAGCGAAAAAGCTGCGTTCCTTTCCGGCCTTACCGTAGGCTCCACCGCCGAATTCACCAAAGACTTCCTTACGGATCTGCGTACGACCGGCACCACGCACCTCGTAGCGCTTTCAGGGTCTAACGTTTCCTATATTATACAAGCTCTTATGTTTGCGCTTACATGGTTTTTGCCCCGCAAAAAAGTATTTTGGCCGACGCTCACCGTGATCACCCTTTTCGTCATCATGACGGGCGCAGAAGCATCATTAGTGCGTGCCGCTATTATGAACGGCATCGTGCTCGCCGGTAGCCACTACGAACGCGCAAACAATATTCGCAATCCCATAATCGCCGCCGCGTTCGTTATGGCATTATGGAACCCACTTACGCCCGCATTCGACCTCGGCTTCCAATTATCGTTCGCCGCAATCCTCGGCATGGCATACGTGCAGCCGACAATCGAAAAGTATTCTCCATGGAAAAACAAAAACGTGATAGCCGCTATAGCCGCGCAAGCCGGCGTCATGCCAGTACTCGCCCTCGCCGTAGGCCGCGTAACTATCTTTTCCATAATCCCAAACATGCTCGTCGCGACGGCGATCCCCATGACGGTTGGTCTCGGCTTCCTTACAGGCGCGCTCGGCTTCGTATCAAAAACGCTTTCGTTTGCACCCGCATGGCTTGCGAATATACTCTTGTCCTATGAAATGGGTGTCATCCGTATTTTTGCTCGTTTTATGTAACGCCGTTGCATGGCGGCAAGTTATAATAACAGCGCAACCAAAAACACCCAGCTTTTATTTTTTTGACGTGGGGCAAGGGGATAGCGAACTGCTGAATTTCGGCTCCGCCCAAATACTCATAGACGGCGGGCCGCCTAACGGTAAGGCGCTGAAGGGGATCGAACGCGCGCTCGGACTCGAAGACCGCTATATAGACCTTGTAATCCTCACGCACCCGCACCTCGACCACTTCGGCGGGCTTATCGACATTATGGACCGCTATAGCGTGGGAAAGTTCATGACGGATGGCACGGAAAATAAAACGGCGAAAGCGTATAAAAGCCTCAAAGAGCCGGATATAGCGCTCGGCGAGGGCGACACGATAACCTACGGCGCCTACAAGCTCTCCGTGCTCGGGCCGAACGTCGCGGAACGCGCGGACCTCGACCCAAACAAAGCGTCCGTCGTACTCCTACTTGAAGGGCCAGATACTCGTATTTTATATGCTGGCGACATGCATATGGAAAACGAAGAACGGCTGCGTAAAGAATACAAGCTAAAAGCCGACGTACTGAAGGTCGCCCACCACGGATCACGTTTTTCATCGTCCGCGGCATTCCTTAAAGAACTGCAACCGAAAGTGGCCGTTATAGGCGTGGGTAAGAATTCGTATGGTCATCCGGCACCTGCAGCCCTTACACGGCTCGAAGGTGTAAGTGCGAAAACATATGCGACCCTCGACCGCGGAACGATAAAAATAATCCCGAAAGACGGGCAATTGAAGATATATACGGAAAAGTGATAGTATCGAGTAACTTATGGAACGCACTCTCGTAAACGGCATCGGCGAACACGAAGGGAAAGAAGTAGTCCTTATGGGCTGGGTTGCCGTACGGCGCGACCACGGGAAGATCATATTCATCGACCTGCGGGACCGCAGTGGCATCGCGCAGTGCGTTTTCGTAGCGAAAAACGCCGAACTCTACGCCGTAGCCGAAACTTTGCGCCCTGAATGGGTAATCAAGCTTACGGGAACGGTATCCAAACGGCCGGAAAGCATGGTGAACGCCGACCTCGCAAACGGCGCATGGGAAGTAAAAGCAGAAGCTATCGAAATCTTGAATGAAGCGGAAACCCCGCCGATTGCGATAGACACCGACGGCTACGACATAGGAGAAGAACATCGGTTGAAATACCGCTACCTCGACCTGCGCCGCGAGCGCCTACAGGCGAACCTGCGCCTGCGCCACGAAATAATCGCCCACATGCGCGACTATTTAAACGACCGCGACTTCGTAGAAGTAGAAACACCTATTATTTCCAAATCGACCCCCGAAGGCGCACGCGACTACTTAGTGCCTTCGCGCATGTATCCCGGAAAATCCTACGCCCTGCCGCAATCACCCCAACAATACAAACAGCTCCTCATGACCGCGGGCCTTGAACGGTACTACCAGTTCGCGCGCTGCTTCCGCGATGAAGACACGCGAGGCGACCGCCAACCGGAGTTCACCCAGCTCGACCTCGAAATGAGCTTCGTAAAGCAAGAGGACGTAATGAACCTTATCGAATCCCTTTATATAGATACAGTTACGGCGCTGATGCCCGAAAAGAAAATACAGCAAATCCCGTTCCCGCGTCTTTCCTATAAGGAGGCGATGGAAAAATATCAAAGCGACAAGCCGGATATCCGCACGGACAAAAACGATCCGAACCTTCTCGCGTTCTGTTGGGTTATCGACTTCCCATTCTTCGAGAAGACCGAAGAGAAAGGCAAGGAATGGACCTTTACGCATAACCCGTTTTCCGCACCGAAGCCCGAGCATCACGACGAACTGATGGCGGAAAAGAACATCGGCGGCATCATCGCCGCGCAATACGACTTGGCGTTAAACGGTTACGAAATAGGCGGCGGCGGCATCCGCAACCACACCCCCGAAGCTTTGCGGAAAGTATTTAAGATAATCGGCTATAACGAAACACAGATTGAAGAAAACTTCGGTCACATGCTCCATGCGCTTAGAAGTGGCACACCCCCGCACGGCGGCATCGCGATGGGCATCGACCGCCTACTCGCGATACTTGCTAACGAGCCGAACATCCGCGAAGTGATAGCCTTCCCAAAAACAGGCGACGCCCGCGACCTAATGATGGATGCCCCGAGCCCCCTTGCAAAAAATCAATTAGACGAAGTAGGATTGGAGCTTAAAAAGAAATAATCCTGCGCAAAAACGATATGGCGAAAGCGACACTGAGAGAGGAACGGACATTCATGATGGTGAAACCCGACGGCGTACGCCGCGGCCTTACGGGCGAAATAATGCGCCGCATCGAACAGCGAGGACTAAAAATTATTGCCTGTTCACTTACTGCGCCTAAGCGTGCAGAAATAGACAAGCATTATCCCAAAGACGCAAAGTGGATTCGCCGCTTAGGCGAAAAAACATTAAGCACGTTTGCTAAATACAATCTCAATCCTAAAAAAGAAATAGGTACGGATGACATAGAAAAAATTGGACGCATCGTACGCGAATGGCTTTTAGATTACATGACCTCCGGCCCCGTACTCAAAATGGTAATCGAAGGCGTGCATGCGATAGACATGGTGCGAAAACTCTGCGGTGCAACTATTCCACTTACGGCAGAACTCGGTAGTATTCGCGGCGATTTTTCCGCAGACTCGCCAATAGCAGCAAATAGCGCCATGCGCGCCATACACAACTTAGTACACGCATCCGAAAACGCAAACGAAGCAAATCACGAAATAAAACTCTGGTTCAAACCCGCCGACCTCCATTCGTATCGACGCATAGAAGAGGAGTTAATGCTTTAAAAAATCCCTTAAAAGGGCATGTGGATAACTAATTTTGACACGAGCCCCTACGTGCTACTCTGTATTCAGAGATTGTGCCTTGAAGCCGAGTTAAGCATATAGTTTAGGGATTCGGTTCGCTCTGTCCTGTGGGACAAAGGCTAGAATTCCATTTTACCTTTAGTCGGTGCTTTCTAGGCAGAGTCTCTACGAATTTTATTAGCCAAAAACCCCTCATCCTGAGGGGTTTTTGGTATGGCAAAACCCCAGAAAAACCGCTATAATTAACGGCACATGAAGGAAATCCGCAACTTCGTCATCATCGCGCACATCGACCACGGCAAGTCAACGCTTGCCGACCGTCTTTTGGAGCTCACAGGAACGGTGGAACAACGCGTTATGAAGGAGCAGTACTTAGACCAACTCGAATCCGAACGCGAACGCGGCATTACCATCAAGATGGCGCCCGTACGTATGAAGTACACGATGGACGGAGTAGAGTATCTCTTAAACCTCATCGACACCCCCGGCCACTCAGACTTCGGCTACGAAGTATCACGCGCACTCGCGGCCGTCGAAGGCGCGATACTTTTAGTAGACGCCACGCAAGGCATTCAAGCGCAGACTTTGGCGAACTTTGAAAACGCCCGCAAGGCGGGGCTCACGATTGTCGGCGCCGTAAATAAAATAGACATGAACCCGCCGCAGCTCGAAGAAATCGTAAACGAACTTGCAGATCTCATCGGCTGCAAGCCGGAAGACATTTCGCGCATCTCCGCCCGCTCTGGACTCGGCGTAGAAGGATTACTCCAAAGCGTAATCAAAAAAATCCCTCCGCACAGCGAAAATAAATTAGCGCACCACGGCCACGGCACGCGCGCATTGATATTCGACTCGCTCTACGACGACCACAAGGGCATCATCGCCTTCGTGCGCGTTTTCGATGGCACGTTTACGGAAGGTGAATCCGTTATTTTCACCGCAACCGACACCCACGCGAAAATAAAGGAAGTCGGCTACTTCTTCCCGCGCATGAAGGTCGCGACGAAGCTCGAGCAAGGGGAGATAGGTTACATAGCCACCGGCATTAAAAACCCCGATCAATTAAAAATTGGTGACACGATACGCATAGGCGAGGGCGACTTACTCCCCGGTTACAAAGAACCCCAGCCAGTAGTCTTCGTTTCTTTTTATCCCGAAGACCCAACGGAATACGACAACTTAAAGCAGGCGCTCGGTAAACTACGCCTTACGGACTCCGCGCTTTCGTTCGAGCCCGAAACGAGCGAAGTATTAGGCAGGGGATTCAAAGGCGGATTCCTCGGTCGCCTCCACTTCGAAATTGCCGCCGAACGGCTAGGCAAAGAATTCGGTATTGAGACGGTACACAGCTTTCCGTCCGTGGAATACCGCGTGAAAATCAAAGGCGAGTGGCAGCTTATCCATAACCCCAAGGACTTTCCGGACGACAACGAGGGCGTAGAAGAACCGATCGCGATGGTAGAAATCATCACCCCGCCTCAATACATGGGAAGTATTTTATCCTTAGCCGAAGTGTTCCGCTTCGGCACCTTCGACACAAAAACATTAGGCAGCCGCTTGGTACTTACGGCCACCTTGCCGCTTGCAGACTTAATGAGCGACCTCGACGACCGCCTTAAGTCGATGACGGAAGGCTATGCCTCCTTGGGCTATGAACTCATCGGCTTTGAAAAGAACGATTTAGAGAAAGTGGAAGTGTTAGTAGCGGCAAACCCTATAGCGGGACTCACGCGCATCATGCCTAAAGACCGCGTGGAGCGCGAAGCACGCATATCCGTTGAGCGTCTGAAGGAACTGCTACCCCGCCAGCAGTTTACACAAGCGATACAGGCGTCCGTACGCGGCAGAATCATCGCGCGCGAAACCATCCCCGCTATGAAAAAGAAGCTCGGCGACTTCGGCAAGAACGGCGGTGACCGCACGCGTAAAATGAAACTCTGGAAAAAGCAGAAAGAAGGCAAAGAACGCCTGAAGGAGCGCGGCGAAAGCACGCAGATTAAAATCCCCGCATCCATCTTCAAGGAACTGATGAAAAAATAACCCGCACACGGGTTATTTGACTTTTTATACAAAAAAGCGTATTATATAAGCGCACATTGACTTAACTGCGCCTAACGGCGTCCGGATATTCCCGCCGGTTTTTTTTGGGAAAAAGGAGCATAACAATGAGCGAGTCCCCGAACATGGACAGTAATGAAGTCCCCGTCGTTCGAATGAAAAGACGGCCTGACGCGAGCGATATTCGCGCTCTCATCGGCATCCTTTCGATTGCCCTCGTCGTCTGTGGAATCATGTTCCGCGCGCTGTTCGTGACATTCGTTGACAACTATGAATTCGCGTTCGCGTACGACATGTGGGCCGGCAAAATCGAAAAGATCGAAGGAAGCGGCTGGGTCGTTCGGTGGCCTATCCGTTACTCGGTCCATACGATCGATTTGCGGCCTCAGCAAGTACAAATCAGCTTCAATAAGCGAGTCCTGAACGCCAAGCTCGTCCGATTCGATCCGAAAGGAATTGAAACGTTCGTTGAATGGCACGGAAGGAAAGCGGGTGACAACCACGAAGAACTTCTGGAAATCCTCAAGTGCTACGCCTTCGATCAGAATGAAGGACGGGATTGCCCATTCCTTTCCGTCGGAAGCGTAGTCGTCCCCGGTCAGGGCTTCGAAGCGACCAAGAAAGCGACCGCAGAAAAATGAAATTTCGATTGCCGGCGATTTTAAAAAATCGCACGTTCCGCGCATGCGCGAGTATGCTCATCGGCGCACTGATCATCTACATTTCATTCTTCACCCGCATCGAACCGTCAGAACGGGGAATCGCCCGCAACTGGGTTACGGGCGAACTCCGGCTTTTGGAACCGGGATGGCACGTATCCACCCCATGGACATGGGTCGCGATGGTCGACACTCGGCCAATGCGCGTTTCGGTGCAATCGGCCGGACGCGGGTTCAGCGCGAAGCTCGTTCAGTTCGACGTTACGGGCTGGCGTGAGTTTGTACAAACGGAAGGTTGGCGCTACTACTGGTGGGCCAACCGCCTGTCGTTCAACTACGGCCACCACGAAGAACACCGTGGAATGAAAGACATCCTGCGGGGATACGCGTACGGCCACAAGCCGTATCCGTTCATTAAAATCATCGAGGAATACGCCAACGAACTCTGCCCCGACAGCAGCGCCACAAACGCAGCTGTCGGGGCTTTTTCATAACTGTTTTTTCGCTTATGCTATACATCATGCGCGCGCTTCTCCTCGGCATCATATTCATCGCCATAGGGTTCCTCACCCTACAGTCCTACCGACTTATCCGGCAGTACCGGCATACGCAAAGCGAATACGAAGCGATCATGCGGAAAATGGCGCCGCTTGAGGCGGACAATGCCGCGCTCGAAGCAAACTTAAAAGCCCTCCAAGCGGGGCGCGGTGCCGAACGCGAACTGCATAACGCCGGCTACGCCGCGCAAGGGGAAAAAATGATTATTATAATCCCTAAAACAAACTGATGCGCAACGCCGCAACCGCCTTCGCCTTCCTTATAGTTCTCGGCGTTGTAACGCTTATCTTCGCCATGCAGTGGTACCCGGCTATCCTCGTGCGCACGCCGGATGCAAGCGGCGGCCGCGCCCATATTATTTGGGAATACCAGATTAACCAAGTGGCGGATTCCGCCATAACGTACTACAAAAACGCTTTGGAAAACGCCTCGAGCTCGTTACAGGTAACGGCAGGCATTAGAAGGGATGCGCACGAAAAGAGCGCGGAGACCCTGATCGAAAACATCCTCGTCCGCGACGCGGTGCGCGTAGGAGGATGGGAAAAAGAAACGGACGCGCTCGTAACGCAGAAGATAGCCGAATATAACAACCAGCCCAACTTCGGCGTGGCGCTCTCCTTAGTCTACGGCTTAGACAATTCAGGCTTTACGGAACTGATAGCGCGGCCGGAAGCCGAACGCGAAATCCTTAAAACAAAAAAGGGGTGGGACGACGCGGCGCTCGCCGCATGGATAGAGGAAGAAAAAAAGGCGAGTCGCATTGTCAGATTCTCTGATTAGCGCTATAAAAGAGGGGAAAAGCGGGCATCGTATAGTGGTAGTACATAACCTTCCCAAGGTTAGAGCGTGAGTTCGATTCTCATTGCCCGCTCACTATTTTCGTGGTATTATTACCATTCTATGGAATTCGAGAATTCGTCCGAAAAACCGCTTTATCCCATGCGGATCAATAAGTACTTGGCCAACAAGGGCTTTGCCACGCGCCGCGGGGCGGACGACCTTATTACGCGCCGCAAGGTGACTATCAACGGCAAACTCGCCGTACTCGGTAGCAAGGTAAATGAAGGCGATATTGTAAAGATGGTAAACGCCAAAGGCGCCCCAAAACTTAGCTATTTTGCATACCACAAACCCCTCGGTATTATCCGCAGCGAAAACAGCGAAAAAGAACCGGATATAATCCTGCCGCGCGAACTTGCAGGCTTTTTCCCCGTCGGCGACCTCGACAAGAAGGCGCACGGCCTCGTGATCGTAACGAACGACGGCCGCATTACTGGACGCCTGCGCGACCCGCAAACGAAACCCGAAGAGGAATATACGGTGCGCGTACGCGGCAAGCTGCGTTCGAGCTTCCGCGCGAAAATGACGGCGGGCGTTGAAATAGAAGGATTCAAAACAAAACCCCAACACGTAAAAATACTCGGCGAAAATCTTTTTGCGATCGCACTTAAAGAAGAAAAGAGCAACCAGATCCGCCGCATGTGCGTAGCGCTCTTCCAAGAAGTAACGGACTTGAAGCGCACGCGCATCGGCACCGTAAGCCTTTCGGGACTCAAGCCCGAAGAACACCGCACGATTGAAGGTGAAGACCTCGCAAAGTTTCTGAAAAGTTTGGGGTTGTAACGGCGTGATATAATGAAGACGTGGATGTAACGGAAAATTATTCGACACGTAATTTAATCGCCGATACGTGGCGTTATGTGAAGCCTTATAAGGGCGAATTTTGGGCTGCCACTATTTTCGCGTCAATCGGAGAAATGGCATGGCTCTGCCCGCCCTATATTTTTGCGGGCATAATAACCTTTCTTACCAAATATTCTTACGGCGCGGATATCACGCCTATCTATTCGGCATTCTTCTTTACCATTCTCTCATTTGCCGCCTGCTACACGGGATTCTACTTCAGTCAAACGATCATTAACCGCCTTGGCTACCAAGCTGCGCTCAATGCCGAGCTTGCAGCGATGAAACACGTCATAAGTCTCGACATCTCGTGGCACGAGAAAGAAAGCAGCGGAAGCAAATTTAAGCGTATCGAACGCGGAGCTGAAAGCATAAGCAAGATATTGCGCATATGGATAGCCGATATCTTGGAAATTATCATCAGTCTCACGGGTGTCGTATTCGTTATGCTCAAACTCGATACCGGCATTGGCATCGCGCTTACATTATTCCTCGTCACATATTACTTTATAGCGCGCTTTTTCCGTAAGCGAGGAACGGTCTTTATAAAAATCGTCAACGAAAAAGAAGAGGTGAGGAGCGGCATGCTCTTCGAAGCAATCAGCAACGTCCGGAGCGTGAAAGTCATGTCGATGGCCGGAAAAATCTTGCGGACGGTCGCCGCAAACGGACTAGACCTCTTCGAGACGGTCAAAAAACGGATCTT
This sequence comes from Candidatus Harrisonbacteria bacterium, assembly GCA_023244855.1. Lineage (GTDB taxonomy): Bacteria > Patescibacteriota > Minisyncoccia > UBA6257 > UBA11618 > CALRGO01. The sequence goes on from JAHFLO010000004.1 coordinate 27,058, forward strand.
CTGGATGCGCGGTGGCAACAGCATCCGCAACTTTTACGCCCAAATGTTCCGCGTCGGCATAATGATATTCATCGTATGGGGAATCGTAGAAGGCCGTTACGAGGTCGGCTTCCTCGTCCTTTTTAACGGTTACTTCGGCAACTTATGGCAGGCGATAAGCAAAGTCGCGGACGTTTCTGACGATTTCGCCGTAGCGAAAAACGCGATCGCCCGCATGCAAGACATTCTCGCCGTACCGGTCGCGATAGACGACGAAGCCGGTAAAACGGCGTTCCCGCAGGATTGGCAAGAAATCTCCATAAAGAACGTCTCCTTCTCCTATAACAACAAACCCGTACTGAAAAATATATCTTTCTCGGTAAAACGGGGCGAAAAAATTGGCATCATAGGGCTTTCGGGCGCGGGTAAGTCAACGCTCTTCAAACTACTCCTCAAAGAACACGAATCATACAAGGGGACGATCGCCTTCGATGGCGTACCACTTACGGGCATCAGCAAAAAAGATTATTTTAACTACGTCGCAGTAGTACTTCAAGAAACCGAGCTCTTTAACGCCTCACTCAAAGACAATATTACAATCACGAACCAGAAGCAGGAAAAGAACAAAGCGCTCCTCGAAAAGGCTTTGGCAACGTCCCACGTGAAGGACTTTATGCCAAAGCTCCCGAAGGGGACGAATACCATAATCGGCGAAAAAGGCGTAAAGCTTTCGGGTGGTGAAAAGCAGCGCGTAGGCATCGCCCGCGCCATATTTAAAGACCCGCAACTATTTCTTCTCGACGAAGCGACATCGCACTTGGACATAGAATCAGAAGAGAAAATACAAGACTCGCTCCACGCATTCTTCGGCGGCGTAACGGCCATCGTGATCGCGCACCGGCTCACCACTATCAAAGAAATGGACCGTATATTAGTAATCGAAGACGGGAAGATTCTCGAATCCGGCACCTTTGCCGAACTCCACGCCGCACAAGGCCGCTTCTTCGAGCTCTGGGAGAAACAGAAGCTTTAAAAAATTGGTTGCCCCGAAAGGGATTTTTTGGTACCATAATCCGGTCAGCCAATGTAGCTCAATGGCAGAGCAGTCCCTTCGTAAGGGAAAGGTTGGAGGTTCGACTCCTCTCATTGGCTCAAAATCACGAAATGATTTTGCCCCGCAAAGTCCGTAGGGCGGCGCGAAGTGCAATCCAAAAACCATGCAAAGCCCGTACGACAACAATAATGCCCACGTCATAATCTACGCGGGGGCGGGGGGCGACGACGCTAAGGACTGGGCGGAAATGCTCGCGCGCATGTACGTAAAGTACGGGGGGCGTATGGGCTGGAAGGTAACGGAAACGGACGACCGCGCATTTCACATGAAGGGCGCAGGCGCCTACGGCATGCTTAAAAAAGAATATGGCGTGCACCGCCTTGTGCGCATCTCGCCTTTTTCGTCTAAAAAAATGCGCCACACATCGTTCGCGCTTGTGGAGATTCTGCCGGAACTGCCGAAGACAGACGAGCAAGCGATTGCTATTCCCGAAGGAGACCTGAAGATCGAGCTGTCACGCGCCGGCGGCCCTGGCGGCCAGAACGTGAACAAGGTAGAAACAGCCGTACGCATTGTGCACATCCCTACGGGCTTTTCGGCATCATCCCGCTCCGAACGCTCCCAAGTCCAAAACCGCGAAAAGGCGATGGCACTCTTAAAGGCAAAAATCTTTCAAGAACTACAGAATAAAAAAACGAAAGAGCTCGGCGACCTGAAGACGAAAGTCGCCGTGGAATGGGGGAGCCAGATACGTTCGTACGTCCTCCATCCCTACAAACTCGTGAAAGATCACCGCACGAAAACCGAATCGCATGATCCGGACCGTGTTCTCATGGGCGAACTCGACAAGTTTATCGAAAGCGAACTACTATTAGACTAGTAGTTCATCTTTTTATGATTACATTCACCAATGTTGCCAAGTATTACGAAAACGGAACGAAAAGCACCGCTCTCGAAGAGATAAACCTTAAAATAAACACAGGCGAATTTGTTACGCTTGTGGGCAAATCCGGCGCGGGTAAGTCCACACTTGTAAAGCTCATCATCGGCGAAGAACAGCCGAGTCGCGGAAAAGTCATCGTCGCGGGGCAAGATGTCGGCAAAATGCGCTCGAACGACCTACCAACCTTGCGCCGTAAACTCGGCGTCGTATTCCAGGACTTTCGTCTACTCCCCAAAAAAACCGTACACGAAAACGTTGCCTTCGCTATGGAAGTAGCGGGCCGACTGGAACGCGAAATCAACGAAGTCGTGCCGCAGGTACTCGACATGGTAGGCCTCGCGGACCGCGCAAAGCATTTTCCTAACCAGCTTTCTGGCGGAGAAAAACAACGCGTAGCCATTGCCCGCGCTATGATCAACCGGCCGATGGTTATTATTGCCGACGAACCGACAGGTAACTTAGACCCCGTAAACACATGGGAAATTATTAAACTCCTCACAAAAATCAACGAACTCGGCACTACCATCATTCTCGCCACCCACAGTAAAGATATCGTAAATGCCCTGGGTAAGCGCGTTGTGAGCATAGATAAAGGTAAAGTCATACGCGACGAGCATAACGGCCGGTATATCTTGAACTAATCTATGGCAACATTCCTTTCCCGTATATTCAAATATGGCTGGCAAAACTTCTCCCGCGGCAAATGGCTTTCGGCAGCCACGCTCGTGATTATCGTACTCGCTCTCGTCGTCTTCGAGAGTCTTATTGTATTTACCGTCATTACAAAGACCTCGCTCTCGCTATTACAAGAAAAGATAGACATATCAGTCTATTTCAAGCCGAAGACGACGGAAGACGAAATATTAAAGGTGAAAGAGGTAATAGAAACCCTACCCGAAACCGCCGAAGTGGAATATGTTTCGCGCGAAAAAGCGCTCGCCGCTTTCAAAGAGGCGCATAAGGACGATGCGGCAATAACCCAAGCCCTCGCGGAACTCAACGAAAACCCGCTTTCGGCAGTCTTAAATATAAAGGCGAAAAAACCAAACCAGTATGCCACCATTGCCACCGAACTCGAACGCGACAGCTGGAAGCCGATAACGCAAAAGATAACCTACCGCCAAAACCAAACGATTATTGACCGCCTTTCGAAGATTATAGACATTACGAACCGCGTGGGTTTAATTCTCACCGTTCTCCTCACGCTCACGGCAATCGTTATCACCTTCAATACCGTAAGTCTTGCCATCTATTCCAACCGCGAAGAGATCGGCATCATGCGACTCGTAGGCGCCCCCAATAGCCTCATCAGCGGCCCCTACATGGTAGAAGGCATCATCTACGGCGTCATGGGAGCGGTACTGAGCCTCGTGATATTCTGGCCCGCCGTCTACTGGGGCGCACCGTACCTTAAATATTTCCTCGCGGACCTTGATCTGCGCTCGTACTTCTTTACTCACTTTTTCTCCCTTATAGGCTACCAATTGCTTTTCGGCATCGCGCTCGGCGTCATATCGAGTAATTTCGCAATACAGAAGTACTTAAAGATTTAGAAGTTGATTCGCCGGCATGGTATGCTAAAAATATAATGCGTTTTTATCTTACACTTTTATCCGCCACCCTCCTTCCTCTTTTCACCCTCGCCGCCGTCCAACAAGCCACTATCATAACCCGTCCCGGCGTCGTGACCGCCCCTATTAAATACTACTTCGATCTCTCCTCCGCACTCAGTGAAGGCGTGAACCAAGGCGTGAAAGTAACCGTCTCCGCCTCAAACAGCGAAAAGACCGCCGTCCGCTTTGATTCCGTTAAGCTCTTTGATCAATCAGGCGCAACCGTCGGCAATAACGTCGCTTCTAAAACAGACGCTCTCACGGCAAATCCGTACGGCTTTACTTTCGACAACTTTGGCGTCGCACCCGCAGACCTCGCAAAGGTGGCAGGTGTGCAAATAACCTTCATGGATCTTGGTGGCGAAAACCCCACGGGCAAAGTAACCATACAGA
>JAHFLO010000005.1 GCA_023244855.1 Candidatus Harrisonbacteria bacterium
ACAACCAGCAGCTCGCCCCTGGCGTTTACTGCTTCGGTACACCGACGTTCTTGCAGGGGCAGGTTCTCTTCGACGCGAAGGGGGACACGAACGCAGTCTTCATTATGAAGATGGCGAGCCGCTTTGACGCATGGCCTGATTCTCACGTGATGCTTTTAAATGGCGCGAAAGCGGAAAATATTTTTTGGCTTTCGGGCGGAGCGGCAACGCTCGGCGACAGCGTTGATTTTGCCGGTACGGTAATAACGATGGCGCCCATTTCGTTTGGTCGCGGGGGAGACGCGCCGGTATTCGACGAGCGCGGTACGGTAAACGGCCGCTTATGGTCGGTGGGTAGCACCGTGACGGTTCCGAATCGCGTTACCGTCGGCTTCTTGGCTCCGATTGCGAACATCTATAACGTTCCGCAGCCGCAGCAGCAGTACCAACAGCCGATACAGGGCACGGTACAGCAGCAGGGCAACGCCCTCCTTTCAGTAATTGTAAACGAGCCGGGATTCATTCCGTTCGTTAACGGCGCACGCGTAACGAGCGGTATGAAGACGCCGTTTATTCCGGGCGTTTACACCGTAAGTGAAATAAACACGTCGGGCACCGATTACAGCGCGCCTACGTTTTCAGGTGGCTGCAGTCAGAACGGCCTTACGGGTGTTATTACCTTGAATGCAGGGGATGACAAAGTATGCGTTATAAACAACACGCCGGTTATGGGATGGCCTACGGGGCCGGCCGTAGCGGTATGCGGCGGGGGATGCCAGCCCACGATGCCTAACACGGGCTTCGGCGGAGCGGCCTTGCCAATGCTTAACAGTATCGGACTCTTGCTCGTTACGGGATTCGTATGGACCGAAAGTTTGTCCGTAAAGCGCTCTTCGTAAGCGCTATAGGATATTTAGCTTTCGTCGCTTTCGTTTTTTGGAACGAAGGGGGATTAGTCATAAATAAAAAAGCGGTAGCGGAGGCTGATGCCTCCCCTGCCGTTTTTTTGAAAAACGAGAGGGGGGAGGGTAGGTGGCTTTTAATACCTAAGATCGGCGTGGATGCGAAGATCCAGACGGTGGGTACTATGCCTAGCGGATCCATCGGCATACCGTCGAACGCTACGGACGTTGCATGGTTCGCTGGGTCTTCGCCTATAGCTACGGCCGGCACTTCAGTTATTGTAGGTCACGTGGATACCCGCGTATTCGGGGCGGGGGTATTCCGGGGTCTTAAGGGGTTGGTTAAGGGGGATGCCCTATACGTCTCCATAGAGGGCCGTATAGGGCATTATACGGTCACGGGGTCAGAAGTATATCCAGAGGGCACCGACCGCATGGATGAGGTTATAGGTACACGTACGGGGAAGGCACGGCTCGTCCTTATAACTTGCGATGGTAAGTGGGATCAGTCCGTTAAGCGCTATACGGAACGCTTAGTGGTATTCGCGGACCTTATCGAGTAGCTTTAGCCTTTAAAAGGTACTATCTGTCGTAAAAGGTATATTATACGACACATGATATAGTTAGTCCCCTTAGGCTTCGTATCGTATAAAAAGAAAAAGCCCGCATGCGCCATGCGGGCTTTTTGGTGTAGTGGGCTGCTCCCTCATTTCCGTTGATTAGCGCATGCTGAGGCCGATCATGCTTCCAGCGTGTTCCTTTTTGTAATGGACGCTGCTTTTCAGAGCTTTTTGGAATCGGTCCCCTTTCCTGCCCTTGGGTATTCTTCTTCGATGACGCATTGCTTCTTCCATGAGGTTATTCATGGCTGCTTATCCTTATGCTCGAGGAATGGGAAGATTTCCAGTGCGGAGTGCTCCGATGAGCTTATTACAAATACGGCTCGGGGTCCATATCGCCGCCTGTGGGCATAGGGCCGCATACGCGGCTGCCGCCCATAGCGAACGTCGTGCCGTCGTAGACGGTGAAGTGCAGGTGTACGCCGAAGGCGTAGCCGGTGTTGCCCATATAGCCTATGGTTTCGCCGCGCGTCACGCGCTGGCCGGCCGTAACGTTTAGCTTCGACATGTGGCCGTATAGCGTCACGAGGTTGTTGGGGTGCCTTACCACTACGAACTTGCCGTACGCGCCGCGTCTGCAATACAAGTCTTGGTTGCCCGCCGCTACCACAACTCCCTCTTCGGCAGATGCGATCACCGCGCCCGAGGCACCGCCAATATCTATGCCGTTATGCCACTTACCTTTATACCCTCCGCGTAATGCAAATGCCGTACCACCATATTTTTGAGTTATACGCATGGTATCCGGTACGGGCCAGCCGAGTACGCCTTTGCGTACGCTCGGTAGTCCGCTCTGGTTTATCTTCAAGCGGAGCGCCGCGTCTATTGCTTCGATTTCCGCGGCAATCTCCGCTTGGCGTTTAGCTAAGTCAGCGGCGAGTTCTTGGTATGTTTTTTCCTTATTCTTCGTTACCGCGAGAATTTCTTGTTGTTCTTTTTTCTTGTCTTCTACCACAGACTTGCGGGCGGTGAGTGTTTTATATTCGCCTTCTACCGCCGTTTTTTTAACGGTAGTCGCCTTCAGCTTACCTTGCCGTTCGTCGTTTAATGCCTGCAGTTCGGCGGTTGCTTGTGTAAGATCGCCGTTTATTTCCGTGAGGCGCGATTGCTCCTCTACCGCTCCGCTTAAGGTGTCGTTTTTCAAAAAGATCAGTAGGGGGTCGGCATCGTCCAGTTGCTGGACTTCTTTTATTATATTTTCCGTTGCCGCGGTTTTTACTGCTATTTGCCGTTCGGTTTCCTTAATCGCTTGCGCAAGGCCCGTCAATTCAAGATTCAACTTGCTGATTTTTACGGTATTAGATTTCATACCGAGGTCGAGCTGCTTGATATTCTTTTGGATTTGCGAAAGTTCGTTCGCGAGCGTGCGCTTCTCTTCTTGCGTTGCGCTTAGGTTTTTTTGCGTTTCTTCGAGCTGGCGCTGTATTTCCTGCAGTTGTTTGGATTTTTCTTCTATGGCGCTGTTCAGTTGTTCGGGCGGCAGTGCCTGCCCTACCGTAAAAAACGGGAGAATTAAAAACGGCAGGATGGCGAGCGTTTTGAGATTAGTGCGCATGCGCAGTCAGTTTTCCTATCGCGTGCTCTATGCGTTTAAGTGATTCTTCCCTGCCTAAGACGTGCAGTAGCTCCATAGGGCTTGGTGATTCTTTTTGCCCCGAGAGTGCGGCGCGCAGCGGCCAGTACGTTTCCCCTTTGCCATATTTTTCAGCTAAAGCGGGAATATCCGCACTGCGGCCGATGCCTATCGCGTCCGCGCATCGCCGGAGCGAGGCAGCTGTTTCTTCCGGCTTCGTTTCTTTCCATGTAAGGAGTACTGCGTCGTATTCTGGCAGATGGAAGAAGATCGCGCCGTGGGTTTTAAAATCGTTCAGGGTTTGCGTGCGGCTTTTAAGAAGCGTGACTATGCGTATATTTTTTTCAGTCGGCTCCCAGCCGATTTTTAGCGCAATTTCTTCGTCTGTCATCTTCTTTATATAGTGGGCGTTCATCCAGTTAAGCTTGTCGATGGAAAATACCGCGCCCGCTTTTTGTACGCGCCCTAAGTCGAACGCTTGCGCGAGTTCCGCGGGGGTAAACGTTTCGCGGTCGTCAGTAGGGTGCCAGCCTAAGAGTGCCAAGAAATTTACCATCGCTTCCGGTAGGTAACCTGCGTCCGCATATTCCTTAAGGGCAGTTGCCGAATTACGCTTGGACATTTTCGTGCGGTCCGCATCAAGGATAAGGGGGATGTGGCCGTAGTGCGGGTGCTTGAAGCCGAGCGCTTCTTGTAGGGCCAGTTGCTTTGGAGTGTTTGGTATACCGTCTTCCCCGCGAATTACGTGGGTTATCGCCATTTCGTGGTCATCTATGACGACGGCAAAGTTGTATAAGGGGCTTTTAAGGCTTTTGGCGATTACTATATCCCCTGCAAGCGCCATGTTGAATTCAATCTTCCCGCGCACGAGGTCGGTAAACGTGAACACGCGCTCTGGCATAATAAAGCGAATGACGGCGTTCGGGCTTTCGGTTATTTTTTTGTCGCGGCAGTGGCCGTCGTATTTAGGGGCGATTCCCGCCTCCATCATATTCTTACGTTTTATCTCTAAGTCTTCTTTCGTGCAGTCGCACCAGTAGGCATGCCCGTTTGCGAGTAATTGGCGCAAATATCCTTCGTATATGTGCAGGCGCTCGCTTTGGCGAAAAGGGCCCTCGTCCCACGCAAGGCCGAGCCATTGTAGTTGGTCTATTAAATCCTTTTCGAATTCCGGTTTGGATCGTTCGGTGTCTGTATCTTCAATACGCAGTACGAGCACTCCAGCGTATTTTTTGGCGTAGAGCCAGTTAAAAAGCGCCGTCCGAGCGGTACCGATATGCAGATTTCCCGTGGGCGACGGCGCCATGCGCACGCGTACGTTCATATAGGATTAAGACTAGCAGAAAAAAGGAGTCTTTACTACCTTTTTACGCCTTATTTCGTAGCGCTTTGAACGTCTTCCGCTATGCGCTCTGTAGCGTCTTGCGGGGCGAACATGATGGCAGCCTTAGACATCTTCGCGTGCATTTCTGGTTGCATGATTTTTTCGAGTTCCGCTATAACGATCGCGCTCAAAAAATTTTCTTGTTCAATGACGACCGCTCCGCCCGTTTTAGCGTATGCGTAGGCGTTTGCCCGCTGGTGGTCGTGCGCTGCCTCGGGTAGTGGTACAAGGACAGCGGGGATACCAAATGCCGCGAGTTCGAATAATGCCGAGCCACTGCGACTTAAAGCGCAATCCGCCGCACGGTACGCCGTACCCATTTTGTTTTCGAGGTAGGCGTAGGGGTGGTAGCGGTTACGTAGTTCCATAGTGAGCGCTGATTTTGCGGTTTCGTAGAGCCGCATATGACTTTCGTAATTTACGGACCCCGTCTGGTGGATTATTTGGAACTTGGTTAAAAGCTCCACGAGGTTTTCCAAAATAAAGTTATTGATACGTTCCGATCCCTGCGAGCCGCCTATGACGAGTAGTACGGGCAGACCCTCCGGCTCGCACTCCATGGCGGTTTTTGCGTCATGTATGCTTTCTTTGTTTTTTATAAGCGCGCTTCGCAGTGGGATGCCGACGCGTCTAACATCTTTATTAGGGAAAAATACCCGCGCTTCGTTCCATGCTACTTCCACAATCTTTGCCCACTTCCCCGTTACGCGGCTTGTGAGCCCTGCAACGCTGTCGGATTCGTGGATGATTATCGGGATGCCGTACAGGTGGCAGGCGAATAAAACAGGCAGCGCTCCCGGTCCTCCTTTGGAGAAGGCGACGTGTGGCCTGAAGGCGGCCACCTTAATAAGCGCCTGCAGGATACTGTAGGCGAATTTTATGCCGTCTATACTATTCAGTAATGAAAAATAGCGCCGCAGTTTTGCTTTGGCGATTCCCGAAACGGGAATGCTTGCTTGGAGCATATAGGCGCTCCACGCGTCTTTCGGGCCGAAGTAGCGTAAGTCATTGCCTTGTAGTTTTTCGGCGACGGCTAATAAGGGGTAGATATGCCCGCCTGATCCCCCGCCGGTTAAGAGTATCCGCTTCATTGGTGTTTCGAAATGTTATTGATTATGCCCAATATCCCCATAAATACAACGAGGGCGGATGAGCCGTAGCTTATAAAGGGTAAGGCGATGCCGGTAGAAGGTAGAAGGCCAGAAATAGCGCCGATGTTTACGAATGACTGCACGGCGATGAGCGAACCGAAGCCCACGAGCAATAGGTGGCCGAAGCGGTCGCGCGTTTCATGCGCCACGATGAATATCCGTACTACGAGGGCGAGAATAAGCCCGATAAGCGCAAGCGAGCCCGCAAAGCCCGTTTCTTCGCCGATGACGGCGAATATCGAGTCGCCGATCGGTTCAGGCAGAGAGTTTATTTTTGTCGTTGACTCACCGTACCCTACACCCCATATGCCTCCTGCGCCGATTGCCATTTTCGCTTGGCTTACTTGGTAGCCGCTCCCTTGGGCATTGCGTTCGGGGTGCATAAACGCCTCGATACGCGCCATGCGGTACGGCGCCGTCCATATTGCTATGGCAAGTCCGCTTATAACTATCGCGCCGGTTATCATAAGGTGCATCATGCGTGCCCCGCTTACGATATACATGAGGGTTGCCACTACGCCGATTAAGAGCGCAGTCGAGGTGGCTGGCTGTTTTAAGAGCAGTCCCATTACGGTGCCGAGTATAAAGAGAAAGGCTATAAAGCCTTTATTGGAATGCCGGTCGCGTGCTTTGGGGGAAGAAAGCCATGCCGCGAGGTAGAGTATAAAAAAAAGTTTAAGCGGTTCGGACGGCTGGAAGGTGATGGGGCCGATACTCACCCAGCGCGCGGCACCCTTAGCGGTAAATGCTAAGGGCGTGAGCGTGAGACCAAGAAGGACGAGGCCGAAGAGCATGAGAGGAACGGCGAGCTTCTCATACCGCTTGTAATAGATCCCGGAGGCGATAAGGAAGAGGATGGTGCCTGGGAGTACGCCGTAGAGGAGTTGGTGTGTGACGTAGTAGAGCGTGCCGCCGGTTTGCGTTTGGCTGATATGAGACGACGCGGAGGAAAGCATCGCCATGCCGAACGTGATAAGGAGTACGGCGAGCACTATGACGACGTAGTCGCTTCCGCGGGATCTGGTTATAGGTTTGAGCATACTCCTCCGGTGTCGTTTATAGTGCCGTTTACTATCGTGCGCGTTATTTCATTTTTATCGTTCATGAGTGCGATGTCTGCCGCGTAGTTTTCGACGATGATGCCCCGCTTGCTAAGTCCTAGTACGGATGCGGGTAATCCGGCGAGCTTCATGACGGCCGTTTCGATTGGTAGTCGCGCGTCGTCCGCGATTTTGAAGATCGATTGCGGCGAACCACTTACGAGCACCCGGTCATTTTTTATAAGTTCCGCATGGAGCGGCGTGGGGCTCTGCGGAATGCATACCGTCGCGCGTAGTTTCGTTATACGCATAAGTTCGAGTAGGGCTTCTTTCGCCGTCATTTCGCGATTATGCGCGAACGCTTCGAGCGTAGTACCTACGAGCGCACGCTCTTCCCACGGAGCTCGTACTATGCGGGCGCCTTCGAGTCGCGGCAATCCGGCGAGTAGTTTTTTTCGCATACCCGGTTCATGTAGGAGCGCGTACATCGTTTCGAGCGATCCTGTTTGGGCGAAGCGCGGCAATAGTTCGTAGATGGGTACGAGGCGGTCCGTATCGCACCGTAGTTCTAGGTAGAGGCCGTCCCCTGCACCCACGAGCATTTCGTACGCGAGGCGAAAATCTTTTTCTTGCGCCTTCACGAGCGTTTGGGGGAGGAAGTCGGTAACGATCATGCGGACGCCCGTCGTGCGATAGAGCGCAAGCGCTTCGCCTGCCGCCTCCATAAAATGTTCCGTTGGGGCACGGAGTCGTAGTGCTAATGGTTTCTTTACGCCGGCGCATGCTTTGGCTACGCGGCGGACTTCTTCGTGGGATATGCGCCTGCCGTGCGCGGTGTCGAGATTGATGGCAATCCCTAGTGCGCCTTCATACATCGCGTCTTCCGCTATATGCAGTATGGCATCCAGTTCCTTATCCGTAGGGTCGCCGGCGTTTTCATGGATGATCGCGCGGCGGATGCCGTTATAGCCGACGAACGTTCCGAAGTTCACGCCGAGCGTAAGCGTGCTAAGAGTCCTTTGGAATTCGTCCATTGAATGCCAGTTGATGTTTAGAGCTGCGGGTAATGCCCATTTACGCAGGATTTCGAGCGACCCTCCTATAAGGGGCGCGAGTGACGTGCCGTCCGTACCGCTTATGAGTGTAGTAACTCCATTCGCGCGCACGGCTGCTTGTCGCTGGTCCGTAAGGATATCTGTTGCGAGGCCTGTTTCCATGCGGATGCCTATGAACCCGGGGACGAGGCGATACCCGAGCGCCTCAATTACCGTCTCCGCCTTCTTATGCGGAAAGTTGCCGATAGCGGAAATGGATTTACCGGAAATAAGAACGTCACCGTGCCGTTCCGGCGCACCGGTCCCATCAATAATCTTCGCATTTCGAATCACTATCATCGTTCTTATAGTATCGCATGAAAAAAAATCGCGCGCATTCGCAAAAAAAACTTATCCACATCTTGACGCTTGACGCACACGTGCGAGAATAAATCCATATCAAGGTCGTACGTTGAGCCGAGAATTATAAGAAAACAAAAACATGGCAGCAAAGAAGAAAGCGGCGAAAAAAACCGCAAAGAAGAAGACCGCAAAGAAAGCGCGTCAGTAAGATTTACAAAAAAACTGCGGACAATGTCCGCAGTTTTTTTGTACAATTATTTTTTTGGAAAATTTTTATAAAAACCGATCAAGAAAGAAAACAACGAGGCCGCCGATACTTGCTACCGCGGAGATAATCCAAAAACGCATGGTAATCTGCGACTCCGGCCAGCCTAATGCTTCGAAGTGGTGGTGTATTGGTGTGGAGTGGAATATTTTTTTACCGCGGAGTTTTTTACTCGTGAGTTGCACGATAACAGAAAGCGATTCGACGACGGGAATAATAGCGAGAAAAGGCAAAAGAAGAGCCGTGTTCGTAAGCATGGCGGTGACGCCGAGCGTGATACCGAGCGCCATCGAGCCCGTATCTCCCATAAAGAACCGCGCGGGGTAAATGTTAAACCATAAGAAAGCGAGGAGTGCGCCCACAACCACCGCGTTAAAAGCGGCTAAGTGGTAACGGCCGAGTGTAAAGGCAATGACGGTGAGTGCGGCGAATGCAAAGAGCATCACGCCGCCCGCCAAGCCGTCGAGCCCATCCGTTTCGTTAACGGAAAATGCCGAGGCGATGATAATGAACATGAAAAACGGTACGTACCACCACCCCATGTTCACGTTTTCAGAAAAGGGAACGGCGAGCACGTCCCAGCCGAGACGGTAGTAAAACCACAGGGCGCCCACGAGCGATATCGCGAAATAAACGAGGAGCTTTTGGCTCATCGATATACCGCCGCCTTTGGGGCCGCGTTTCAGAATGCCGAGAATGTCGTCCACGAGGCCCACGAGAGCAGCCATGAAGAAGCTTACGAGCGGTAGGTACGTTTGCGCGCGGTCGATGAAGTTAAAAAATGGAAGGAAGTAAAAGACGGTGGCGAGAATGAACGCCGTCCCCCAGATGATGATGCCGCCACCAGTCGGCGTCCCTTCTTTTTTCTTATGGAGTTTGGCGAATACCGGCGCGTGTTCTGCGGAGCGGATCTGCTTCTTGAATTCGAGGCGCGTAATAAAAGCGGTGACTAAGGGCGTTATGCCGAGTGCCACAACGAAGCCGGCGACGGCGCCGATCAATATTCTTATAGCTTGAAATGCTGCGTAGCCCATTCGAATAAGATATTTGTTTCTATGAAGCGGTCTTCCCGCGCCCCTACCCCGAGAACGATTATCGTTACAGGGCCTGATTCAGTGGAAAATACTGTTACGAGGTTGCCGCTCGCTTCGTCCGTAAATCCCGTCTTACCTCCCACAAAATCCGGCCGACCGGCAAATTCATTGATGTTTGCACGGTCTATATTCCCTATACGGATCGTTTTAGCCCTGCTCCATGCAAAGATTTCGGGGTGGCGTATCAGTATATAGGTAACGAGCTTGTCTATGTCCCCCGTCGTAGACTGGTTAAGATAGGATAGCCCGCTCGCGTCGGAAAATCCAGTTTGGCGCATATTAAGCGCTTGTGCCTTCGCGTTCATGAGGGCTATATATTGTTCCGTACCGAGCGTTTCGGCTAAGGCATTCGCCGCGTCGTTGTCGGATATTACCATCATGCGTTGCAATAAATTGTCGCGCGTTCCGCTTTGCGGGATGTTTTCGAGCGCTACCACTGCGTTCATAAGTTTAGTGAGGCTTGCAAGAGGCCAATGTTGCTCCGTGTTTAGTTCGTAGAATATACGGTTACCGAGAGACGTTTTTACGAGCGCGGAGCGTATAGTGAGTCCGTGCGGCGCGTCGCCATCCATTTCGGTTTCGTCCTGCGTGTGGAGTGTCGATCCCGCAATGAGCGCGGCATCCATACCGCCCATCCCCGCGCTATTTCGTGCGGATATGAAAGGGGCACCTTGTTCACGCATGAGCGCGATGCCTGCGAATAAAAAAAACGCGATAGCACCCGCTTGCAGGTATCGTTTCATGGATGATAGCTTTGATTGTATCTATGGCAGCGCTCTACCGCAAATACCGTCCACGCGCCTTTCGCGACCTCGTCGGTCAATCCCAAATTGTCGAAATTTTCGGTAACGCGGGCCGACAGGACAAGCTTGCCCATGCATACGTTTTTTACGGTTCGCGCGGTACGGGTAAGACCACGGTTGCTCGGCTTGTGGCGAAGCTCGCCAACTGTACGGCGCGCGATTATGTACATAAAGAAGGTGAGCCGTGTAACGCGTGCGTGGCATGCGCGGCGATAGACGAGGGCCGCGCGATGGACGTGGTAGAAATCGACGCCGCCTCGAACCGCGGTATCGACGAAATCCGTGACTTGCGCGAATCCATCCGCGTTGCCCCGTCATCATTTATATATAAGGTATTCATTATCGACGAAGCGCACATGCTTACCGGCCCCGCATGGAATGCCCTTTTAAAAACGCTTGAGGAGCCGCCGCCGCGTACGATTATAATCCTCGCCACTACCGAATACGAAAAGATTCCGGCGACCATTGCTTCGCGCGCCCAACGTTTTCATTTTCGTAAAATCCCCATGCGCGAGCTCGTGGCGAAGTTGAATGCTATTGTTGCGGCAGAGAAATTTACGATCACGGATGAAGCGGTAGAGCTAATAGCAGCGGCGGCGGAAGGCGGTATGCGCGACGCACAGTCCCTCTTAGACCAGGCGGCATCCACGGGTGCATCGGTAGACTTGGCTACGGTGGAATCTTTGGTCGGTAAAGTAGGCTTTCGCCGCATAGCGCAGTTTGTAGATGCGGTTGTAAAGGGCGACGCATCGGAAGCCCTACGGGCTTTGCACGAAGTGCGTTCGGTGGGCGGCAACGTCCTCGACGTGTGTAAAGAGCTTATCGCCTACCTGCGCCGCACACTCGCGCTCCGTACGGACCCGAAGCTCGAAGAACTATTTAAAGACGAATTAACAAAAGAAGAACTTGCGGCGACCGTAGCGCACAGCAAGGCCATCGACCCGCAGCACGCTATAGCGCTTCTCAAAGCCCTCATCGCCGGCTACGGCGAAATGCGCTACTCCCCGTTCCCCCATATCCCCCTCGAAGTCGCCTTCATTGAGCATCTGGGCAGAAAATGATAAGATCGGTGCGTACTGCCGAGTCGTCTAATGGTAGGACACATCCCTTTGAAGGATGGCGTCTTGGTTCGATTCCAAGCTCGGCAACTATTATATAAATGGAAAAAAACTTGAAGACTGAGGGGGTGGTGTGGGATTTGGGGTGTATGTATGCGGGGCTGGATGACCCTCAGATAGATGCGGATGTGGTGGAGCTTGTGCGGATGGCTAAGGAGTTTAATGCAGCGTATAAGGGAAAGTTGGCGGAGACGTTAGGGAAAGCGATTGTGGATTATGCTGCGATGAGTATGCTTTCGAATAAGATTATGGTGTATTTATACCTTTCGCAGAGCAAGGATACGGCGGATGGCAGAGTAAAAGCGAAGATTGCGGACGTTGAGCGGATTTTGAACCAGTCGAGTGCGGAGAACATGACATTTTTCACTATCGAGCTTACAGCTATTGACGAGGCGGTTTTGGAAAAGCTGTACGTGGCGGATGCGGTGGTGGCCAAGCACCGGCCGTATATCGAACATGCGCGGGTGTTTAAGCCGCATATTCTTTCGGAGCCTGTTGAGGCGGCGCTTACGCGCCGGTCGTCCTTCGGGTCTTCCGCATGGAGCACGCTCTTTGACGAATTCGAAAGCGACTTACGCTTTAAGTATAAGGACGAAGAAAAAACGCTTACGGAACTTCTGCATATGATGAGCGACAGCCAGAGTGCGGACGACCGTGCGGAAATGCTCCGTATTATAAACGGCGGCCTCGGCGGATTCTTCGCTAAGTATGCCGCGCAGACCCTCTATATGACGGCCGGCAGCCATGCGGTGGAGGTGCAGGACCGCAGGTACCCGAGCCCGATGGATGGTATGAATAAATCCAACCGCGTTTCAGGTGAAGTTGTGGACGCTCTGCACGAGGCCGTGCGTACGGTCGGGGGTCCGCTCGCCCGCCGGTATTACAAATTGAAGGCCGCACACTTAGGGATGAAGACGCTTAAGTGGAGCGACCGTAACGCGCCGTTGCCGTTTACGGATACATCCGTAATCCCCTTCGACGAGGCGTGGAATACGGTACTCGCCGCCTATGAGAGTTTTAGTCCTAAGCTTGCGGAAATCATTTATGACTTTAAAGTGCAGGGGCGAATCGACGCACATGTGACGCGCGGTAGGCGTGGGGGTGCCTTTAATTACTCGATAGTGTTACCAGGGAATTCCCCCGCATCGTTTACCTTCCTTAATTATTTAGGGTCAAACCGTGACGTTATGACATTGGCGCACGAGTTGGGGCATGGCGTGCACGGCATACTAGCCGGCGAGGAGCAGGGCGCCTTAATGTTCCTCGCGCCTCTCGCTTATTGCGAAACGGCGTCCGTGTTCGGCGAGATGACGACGTTCAACTTTTTGAAAAATCGTTTAGAACAGGAAGGTGACGCAAAGCGCGCCGTAGCGCTTTTGATGGGTAAGTTGGACGATATTATAAACACCGTCGTGCGGCAGATCAGTTTTTCAAATTTCGAGCGCCGGTTCCACGGCATGGATACGGAATATAAAGCCTGGAGCGTGCCGAAGAAGTTGTCTACGGAAGAACTCGATGCGCTTTGGGTACAAACCACTAAGGAATTGTATGGCGAAGAGGGTGATGCGTTTACGTACGAAAATATGGAGCACTTATGGTCCTACATCCCCCATTTCCATTCGTATAGTCCTTTCTATGTGTACAGTTATGCCTTCGGCGAGCTTCTTACGCACAGCCTGTATGCGCAAAAAGAACGTTTAGGTGCACAGTTTGAACCGCTCTATCTCGACATGCTCCGCGCTGGCGGCACGAAAAATGTTACGGAGCTCTTAGCGCCCTTTGGGCTTGATCCGGCTAATCCACAATTTTGGGTAGATGGAATAAAGATAAGTATGGGAAAAATGATAGAAGAGGCGGAAAAACTTTCGCGGGAAATCGGAGTAGCTGTATAAAAGAAAAATCCGCACGGTATGTGCGGATTTTTCTTATGGCACAGAGGTATGCGATAAGCCGAATTCTGTTGCGTCTTGCGACGCATGACGACCATTTGTCTAAGCGGCACTCCGCACGCTAGGCAGCGCGCGGCACGGCCTTGCACTCGAGTAAGGATTTAGCCGTTTCATCCTGATCTTCAACTATCAGGCTCATCCGCATTGCTGCGGATGCCGCGACTCTTTCGGGTCGTGGCGTTTCTGTTCGCACCTCTCCGTTACCGGTGACGGCTTTTCAACCGCTACTTGTTTTTACTTACCTTGCGGAAAATAAGAGTGTCCGGACTTTCCTCCCCTTGCGGAGCGATCGTCTGGCATGCCTCCGTACCGAATCTATAATGACACTAAAATTAGCGATTGTCGAGCGTACTGTTTACTAATGCGTCCGCGGCGGCGTTCTCTTCGCGTGGGATTTCGATAAAGCGAACGTCTTTGAATTTTTCTATCAATGCTTGGGCTTCGTCGCAGAGTGCCTTAAGGTGCGGCAGCTTAACTTTATATTTACCGGTAATCTGGCGAGCGATCAGTTGGCTGTCGATATGAATATCGAGTTCCGTTTTTTGCGCTGCGGCGTCGAGACTCTTTGCGCAGGTTTTAAGTGCCGATATAACTGCCTTATATTCGGCGACATTGTTGGTGGTCTCGCCGATGTACTCACCGTAGCCTGCGCCGTTAATCACCACGCCTATTGCCGCGTGGCCGGGGTTCCCCCGTGCGCCGCCGTCGGTATAAATAGAAATACTGTCTGTCATGAACCTTAGGATAACACCTTCCACGGTACCGGCGTGCCATGCGGTATCGTGAAACCCGCTGCTGCTTTGTGCCCGCCGCCGCCGTAGTGCGCCGCAAGCGCGGCTACGTCGAACTTCCCGTTGGAGCGAAGTGAAACGACCGTCTTACCCTTGCGTTCGTCCCAAATAATGCCAAAGGGTGGGAATGCCGTACAAAGTGCGTGTCCGATATTGTCGCGGAAGAAGGGCGAATTTACGGCGAGTGCCTTATGCCCGCGCAGTTCCACGAACTCCGCGTTTTCTTTTACCAGACGATCCACTAATTGCATTTCTTGCGTGAGGAGTAAGCATCCCTTTTGCCAGCACGCTTTTCTACCCGCGGCAGTTTCGATTTCTTTTTCGAGCTTGTTCCACGTTTTGAAGTCGAACGGCACGGTGCGCAAATACGCCGTCATGGCTTTGGATTGCGGGAGCTTGTGCCGCCAGAGGTCGTTATCTTCAACATATTTTAAAAATAAAGGTACTTTCTTTTTGGGGTGAAAATACTGCCACGCGATAACGGCACCGGAGCGGGCATTGTCGAAAACGCCGCCCTCTGTGCGTACTACGTCTTCTTCGCACATGGCGTGGTGGTCGAGTGCCGTTACGCGCTTCGCTTGTTTTAAAAGTTCATCCATCATGTCCGCTCGGTAGCAGAAGTCTACGAGATACACCTCCTTACCCTCCAATCCTTCTGGCAGGGCTTCTTGGTGCATTACGGGTATATAGTCGGCTTTTTTACCGAATGTAAGCCATGCCGCCCATGCGGCGCTAAAGCCGTCGGTGCAGTTCTTGTGGTATAAAACGGCTATTTTTTGCATTAGTCGGAGTATAGGGGAAATCTACGCCTTTTCAAGGGCGGCGAGGCCATAGAGTTTTTCGCCTGCTAAAAAGGCGAGCATGGCGCCGCCGCCGGTTGAGACCCAGTCGAATTTTTTAACTAACCCTTCTTTTTGTAAAAAATCAGCCGTGTCTCCCCCACCTGCTACGGAGAAGGCTTTGCTTTTAATAATCGCTGCCGCGAGCGCTTGTGAACCCTTGGCATATTTCGCGTTTTCGGCTTTACCTACCGGCCCGCTCCAGACTACTGTCTTCGCTTTTTTTATTATTCCTTCGTATTCTTCGGTCGTTTTTATGCCAATATCTTGCCATGCGCTCCCTCCTATGCCGTCTTTCGCAAAAATAATATCTGCATGGCGGGGCAGGGCTTCGGGCGACATGCGGTACGCGCTACCTAAGAGGAACTTCGTACCGGCATTTTCGAATTTTTGGATGACGCCTAGCTTGTCTTCAATCTTAATACCGCCCAAAATCACGACGCGCGGGTAGTCGGGGTTGTCGCGCACGCGCGAGAGATTTTTAATTTCTTCTTCCAAGTGTAGGCCGGCGTACGAGGGTAGGAATTCGGTGATAGCGACCATGGAGGCAGCTTTGCGGTGGCTCGTGGCGAAGTCGTCATTAATATAGATGTCCGCGCCTTTTGATAATTCTTTAGCGAAGGCGACGTTGTTAGCCTCCTCGCGCGGATCGAAGCGCAGGTTTTCGCGCCACTCGACGGCTTGTCCCAGCTCTTTTTCTATTAGGCTTACAGCGCGCTTAAGCGAGAGCGCTGAGTCTTCCCCCTCCGGCCGGCCGCGGTGGCTTATAATAACGGGCTTCGCGCCATGTTCGAGCAAGAAGCGGAGCGTGGGGATCGCTGCTTGCAAGCGCAAAGAATCCCGTAAGGGATCTTTGACGTCGAGGTTTACGCGCACGACGCACGTTTTACCGCGTAGCTTGGCTTCAGTTAGCGTGCGGAGTAGGCGCACGGCTTATTACCGCTTATGCGTAAGGAAATTCCAGAACGCTTCGAAAACATTACCCGTGCCATTATTAGAAGTCGGCGCTTCGTAAGAAACGCGCGGTGGTAGCATGGTTCCGAGGCAGTCCGGCGTGCAGACTCCACCCGTGAGGGTATATCCCGTTGGGCATGTGAGGGTTGGCATCACGGTTGGCCCGGGCATCGCGGGGTTAGCGACAGGATTATTAGGGATATTTGTGGGTGTGGGGCGGCTTGCGGATCTGTTATGGTAGGTAGGTTGAGTGTCTTGGCACGTACCAGTACCTATTCTCCACATGCCAGTGTCAGGATATGCGCAAAAAGGAGTTGATCCGGTGCAGACAGTCATAGGGCCTGTTGGGGAGGTGCTGCACTCTTGATCGGCATAGGCCCCCCCGATTCCTAAAAAGAGCGATGCTAGTGCGACAGTATTTATTATAAGTATTTTTTGCATTGATTTCATTATTTTATTTTAGCATGTCTTTGTGTAATCTAATTGCAAGTTATCCACAGAAGGGATTACGGGCAGACTTTTTCAGTGGGCTGGAGCGTTTGGCGGTCTATTCCGAGCCGACCTTCGCATTCTTTTAATATTCTGCTCCGCGCGTCACGTGCGCTTTTTTCTGAGATTTCATTGCGGGGAATGCCTGATGCCGTATTTATACGTATTTCTTCTGTAAGATAACGTTGATACGTTCCGTCCGCTTCGGCGGTTTGCGTGCATGCGTACAATTTCTTACCATCATCGTTTTTCGGCAGATATGAGCATTGAACGTTATCTCCGGCTACGATGCCTGCGGCGAGTCCGAGTATTCTCTGCATAAAAGACTGAGCGCGTGTCGGCGGGGGCGTTGGTATGGTAGGTCGTCCTGCCGGCGGCGTTGTTGCAGCTCCGACTCCCCATGAGGTCAATAAAGTATCAAGTCGGCCACAGGGCCTTGCCCCACCTTGGTTGTTTTGGTTCGTATTGTTGCTGCCACTGTTATTATTTTGGTTGTTTCCTCCTGCTAAGCCTGCCGGCATGGGCCACTCAGGACAGTGCCATCCGGGGACTGGCTGGCCTCCAATTTCATAAGCGCCACGCATATCCATGCATGTTGGTTGGTTTCCTCGTGCGCAGGAGGGTCTTTGTAATCCCCTGCAATTAAGGGGTTGCTGGGCCTGCGCTATGCCCACCCCCGCGAAAAGCGTGATGGCTGTAAAAAACAGTATTTTCATATTTTCTTAAAGGATACCATGCCTTATAGGGATGGTATATTTGTTATCCACAGGATGTTGATTTTTCAGGGGGTTTGATGGTACTATAACGGGACTTCTATGGCACATACTAAATCCTTAGGTTCAACTAAATTAGGACGTGATTCCGCAGCCCAACGGCTGGGCGTTAAGAAAAACCACAACGAACCCATTTCTGCGGGCGAGATTATCATCCGCCAGCGGGGCAGTAAGTACTTGGCGGGCGTAAACGTGCGCGTAGGCAGTGACGATACGCTTTATGCCGCGACGGGCGGCATCGTGCAGTACAAGACGAAGCATAAGATTTGCTTCGACGGTTCGCGCCGTAGCGCGAAGATGGTGAGCGTGGTTACGAAGTAATTCATAACAAAACCGCCCCGAAGGGCGGTTTTGTTTATGTTAACAATTATGGGTATTAAGGAAGTCTCTTAGACATTGAGCTTCGTTTGGTATTCCTCTGCATTCTTCGGGGTATAAACAGATGTTTCCTGATGGATTTCCTCCTCTGTTAGTATTGTTTGCGCTTGGTCGGCAGGGCGCTGCTCCGCTGATCGGAGGGGTTTGTGTCGGCATCGGTACGTACTGTGGCGCATTTACATAAGCTGGAGCCGTTACTGCGGGCTCTGTTCGAGGAGGAGTGAAGTAATTCATTAATGCGGAAAAGAAGCCTGCTGCCCCGCTGGTAGTCGGTTGAGCTGCTGGCGTTGCCGAGCGTTGCGTAAAAGATCTACTGTTTGTGTTATTGCAGCTTGAATCGAGTATGCAGGCCACCTGACCAGGGTCTATATCGCATTGTTTTATGCTTGCGTCTTGGCTTCTTTCAAAGCATTTGACTTGGCTGCTGTTCGGGTTATTCAATACTCCGTTTACGATTTGGTTGAAAGTCTGCGTTTGCTGATTTCCATTTTCATCGATAAAAGAAATTTTAGGGTTTCCGTTCATGAGTTCCGTCATACCCTTGCTTACGCATGAGCTTTGATAATTGCATCTCCTTGCTATTGCGTTTTCAGCGGCGGCAACTGCATTCCTTCGTGCGGCAAGACCGCATTTCGCTTCATTGGTTTTTTGCGCGTCGGAAACGCAGTCTTGGTACGGCTGCATTTCGGCGGCATTCGAGCATGTGCACATTCTTGCTTCGGCTGAATGTGCGAGCGGTAACAAAATTAATAAAAGTAAGACGTTTAATATTATTTTCATATATTTAATACTATCATATTAATTTTTTACGGGCCGACGCATGCAGGAGGCGTTTCAAGGCAATTAGGATTGCTGAAATCGAGGTTTTGTCCCGTCGCGTTAAAATCATCTTCGCATTTTTTAACGGCATCCTTACGTTTTGTGATGTCCGCGGCAATCGCGTTGTCCAGCCGTTGCGCTTCGTTAAAAATTTGTAGGAATACTGGATCTTGTAATAAGGTATCGCATTCTGCGAGGGCTCTCGTTTGGGTTGCCGTAGTGACGGATCCGTTGCTGCTTATCCATGTTACGGTCGGTTTGGCTTTGATCGAGGCGCACGTGCGGGCGGTATCGGCGATGCCGTTCCTTACGGGCGTGGTCTCTGTTGGGTTCTGGAGTAGATTGAGAGTATATGTTCTTGACCGGTATTGCGGATTGCTATTTAGAATGGTGGTAACGGCGTCATGGAAGGCGTCTTGGATAGCTACTATGTTATCGGGGACATCTTTCAGACATTCCTGATAGGTATATTGCGGCGAGGGATTTTTCCATTGCTGACAGAGGCGCATGGCGCACGAACCGGCAGTCGCTAAACCGCCGGAAGAAACTAATCCTGAAGGAGTTCCTCCTATATTTCCCCTTCTGCATGGCGTGGTTTGTCGCGGGGGTGTTACGAGGTTCAGTGCCGTGGGTATTGGCACAGGGCGGGCGGCAGGTGGTATTGGCGGCGGGGTTGCTATTGGGGCTTGTGGGGTGACCCATGACGCTAACCATGAGGTGAAGGGATTGTAGTGCCACCATACCGGCAGTTCCGGCACGACGGGCGGTGGGGGTGGATTATTATTGCCGCCGTTCGTAGCGCTTATGGGAACGCATGTTGATCCATCCGCTATATTACTTCCCTGGCATACCGTTCCATTAGGACATATCTCTCCCATCCATCCGCACCCCCCTGCTTTAGCAAAGCTTATTATGGGTGCACCCCCAAAAGTTATTGAAATTGCTATAACTGCAAAGATTTTTCTCATTGCATTAATAGTACCACGTTATTATCGTGCGCCTGCTTACTTATCCCCAACCGTCTCTATGGTGACTTTAGCCTCGATGCCTTTGCCGAGGTGAATTACGGCTGTATGTGTTCCTAAGGTGCGCAGAGGTTTTTCTAAATCTACTTTATTATTCGCGTGGCCGATTTTTGTAAGTGCTGCGGCAATATCTTCTTTGGTAATCGAATTAAAAACTTCGCCGTGGGGGCCGGTTTTCAATATAAATTTCAGCGGCTCGGCCGATAGTTTTTTAGCGAGGGTCTTTAGCGCCTCTGTCTCCTTAGTATCTTTTTCTACATGCGCCTTATATTTAGCGAGCTCCGCGGGCGTTGCCTGCACGGCAAGTTTTTTAGGTAATAAGAGATTCATGGCGTGGCCGTCGGACGTGGTTATTAGTTCGCCTGCCCTGCCGACCCCCTTAACATCCTTAAGGAGTATTACTTTCATAGGGTTATTTTATTTTTGCCTTTACTAATTCCAATGCCTTGTCGAGTTGCGGATCACGCTTTTTTTCGCGGTCTGTCTCCGTGTACTTTACCGCTACGTCGGGCTCAATGCCGTTCTTGTCTATCTGCGTGCCCTTGGGCAGTATCCAGTGCGCTATCGTGAGTTTTATTTCCGCTCCGCCGCGGAGTTCCGTTAATTCTTGCACCGTCCCCTTGCCGAAGCTCTTTTCGCCCACTATCTGCGTACCGAGATTGTCTTTGAGTGCTCCTGCTAAAATTTCGCTTGCGGAGGCCGAGCCGCCGTTCAAGAGAATTGCGAGCGGGATTCCTTTGGCAATAGGTGTGCCCCGCGAAAGGAAGGTGTCGCGTTTGCCGTTACGGAATTCCTCAAATACCACTGTCTGGCCTGCATCCATAAAGTAGCCGGCGATGGTAACTGCCGCGTCTAAGTAGCCCCCTGGGTTATTGCGCATATCGAGCACGATGCCTTTGGCGCCCGCTGCCTGCGCTTCTTGCACGGCCGTGCGTACTAAGCCAGACGAGTCTTCGCTGAAGGTGTAGAACTGGACGTGGGCGATATTCCCTTCTTTCATTGCCCACTCAACCACGGGGATTTTAATAGTATCGCGTACGACTTTTATAGTAAGCGGCTTTTCGTGCCCTGTACGACCAATAAGGAAGGTGACTCCCGTCCCCTTCGGGCCGCGGATTTTCTTTACCGCGTCATTAATGCTCATACCCACTGTCGAGCTTGCGTTGATTTCGTAGATTTTGTCGCCGCTCCTCAAGCCGCTTTTCTCCGCGGGCGAATCCTTAAGCGGGGCGATTATAACAACTTGTTCGTTCTTTAAGCCGATTTCCGCCCCAATGCCCCCGAAGTTACCGTTAATGTCTTCCCCGAAGCGCTTAGCCTCTTCAGGGTCCATGAAGACGGAGTACGGGTCGTCGAGTGAGGCGACGAGCCCTGTCGCCGCGCCGTATATCATATCCCCACTTTTCACCTCGCCCGCGCGCAGGTACGAGTTTTGTATCATCTGCCACGCTTCCCAGAATATGGCGAAATCTTCCTTGGATGTAATGCCTGTTTCGGCGTTTTCCAGTCCCTTTACTTCGAAGGTTCGTGGGTAGCGGGTACCGAGATCGTACCCCGTATATCCTGCGATTAGGACGCATGCTAGGGGTATCCCGAAGTACGCTGCGTAACGCCGTTTGCTAAGGCTTTGTTCCATGAGCCTCATCATAGCTATAGGCTACGGTACATGCAAATATCAGCCTTTTAAATACTTGCTTTTCGTGGTATATCTCAATTGCATGGAGGCGTTCAAAAACGTTAGTGGGGACTACCTAAAAGGGCTTGCGGCGCGCAAGGCAACCTCCAAGGTGTACAGCGCACACCAAGAGGTTGGCCTCGAACTTGCGACTATACTCCGCGACCGGTTTAATAAAGCGTTGTACATTAAGCTCGCGAAGACGCATACGGACCATCAGCGACTTTTGATGCTTGCAAAAGATATTGCAAGTAGGCAGGGGGTGGTGAACCGCGGCGCGTACTTCATGCGATTGCTCTTCGATGGTGAACATTATGACGGAACCTATGATGAAAAAAAGAATACTTTCAATAGAAAATAAGGCGGATGCTATTGTGCTTAGGCAAAAGACGGCGCCGTTCGATTTTTCGCGCTTCACTAAAAAAGAAATTACAGAATTAGTGCGCTCTATGCGCGAGACAATGAAGGGCGCAAACGGCATCGGCCTGGCGGCTAACCAGATAGGCTTGAACTTATCTTTATTCGTAGCGAAGACCGAGCGCAAGTTGCATGCGGTATTTAACCCGAAGCTCGTATGGGTAAGTAAAGAAGAAGACGAAATAGAAGAAGGCTGTCTTTCGATCCCTAAGACGTACGGTATTGTACGTCGGCCAGTCGCGGTGCGCGTGGAGGCGCAGGATAGTAAGGGAAAGAACGTTACATTTGCGCCCGAGGGGCTTTTGGCGCGCGTCTTCCAGCACGAGATGGATCACTTACAAGGTATTTTATTTACGGATAAGGCGATTGAGATATATGAAGAAAAGCGCGGAAGAAAAACCGATGCCGAGTAATCCCCATTTCGTCTTTTTCGGTACGCCGGATTTTGCGGCAGTTATTTTAGAAGAATTAATTGCTGCCGGCATGGCGCCAGTTGCCGTTGTTACGAATCCGGACCGACCGTTTGGGCGGAAGAAGGAACTTACTCCCCCGCCGGTTAAGAAGTTCGTAATAGCGTTGGGTAATGAGACTCCTGTTCTCCAGCCTGAAAAATTGGACGAGGCTTTTATTGCTGAATTGAAATCGATTGGCGCTGAGGTCGGCGTGCTTGCGGCATATGGAAAAATCGTCCCTCGTGCCGTGTTTGATATATTCCCGAAAGGAATCGTCGTGGTGCATCCCTCACTTTTGCCTAAGTATCGCGGGGCAACGCCGATACAGTCTGCAATCCTCGCTGGTGAGGATTTAACCGGAACGACGCTTTTCGTGATGGACGAAAAAGTTGATCATGGGCCGGTGCTCGGCTCCACGCAGGTTCAGCTTTTAGATATGGATACGTATAGTACGTTAGCCGACAAGCTCGCCGAAGCGAGCGCGGCGCTCTTAGTTGAATTCTTGCCGAAATATATAGCGGGCGAAATTGTGCCTGTGCCGCAGAGCGAGGCGGGTGCTACCTATACGAAGAAGTTTACGAGTGACGACGGCTATGTTGATTTGGAAAAAGACGACGCGGTCGCCGTATGGCGCAAGGTGCGCGCATTAAACCCTGAGCCGGGCATATGGACCCTTCGACAAGCTCAGGGCAGGCCCCAGCGTATGAAGATCCTCGATGCGGATTTAATAGAAGGGAAATTAGTTTTACGTAAGATCCAGTTCGACGGCGGAAAGCCGCAGGATATTTAAGTGCCGTTTCTTCTTTCCCACTCCGTATTTATCAATTCATTTTCTATTTGCCGTTGAGTCATGTTCCGAATTCTTTCACGTTCTTTTTCTTCCATCGCCCTTTTTTCGGCTTCTAAGCTCAGTAATTCGGCGCTGATCCTATTACGTGTTTCCATGAGGCTGTGGTCGCCTCGCGCCGCCGCCGCTTGCGCATCGGCCAATAATTGCGTATCAGCGAGTATTCTCCTGTATCCGGCGACTCGATCGGCAATTTCCGCATAAGTGAGAAATCCTCCTTGGGTAGTACTTGCGATACCATGCAATATTATTAGCCAAAAGGCGCCGTTTCCAAAGCGTCCCGTATTTCGCGCGAGGTTGGTTCGCGCGGCGCTTGCTCGTGCGGCTGCTAGCGCATCAACCTGAGCGACTTGTTGTTGTATTGTTTGGGCGGTTGCGGTGGGTCTCGTAGGGGGGGGTTGTTGGGTGGCGGGCCTTGAGCGCGGTGGCGAATTTCTTGGTAGTCGAACCCTATCAGCTTCTTGTAAAAGCGCCTGCGCAGCACTTTGCTGGGGTGGGTTACCTAGAGCCGAATTAACAGCTTGTCTCGTTGCCGGTAATTCTGATATAGGAATTCTGCCAGACCTGATATCTCGTAGTCTTGCAGCAAGTTGGTCTAGTCGGGCATTTTCTTGGATTATTTCCCTGATTTCTACGTCCGCTATAGCTTGTCCCGTATTTCTGCCTTCTGCCTCAAGATTTTCCCTAATTAAGTCGTCATATCGCAGCATTTCATTATTCGTATTTTGATGCCTTCTTATTTGTTCTAATAAATCTTCGATTGATTGTGCATGCGCCGCGGGAGCGCTTGTTAGTGTCAACCCGAGAACCAATAATAATAAAATAAATTTAGGCATCATAATCCCAGTTTACCACACTCCACCATGCTGCTACGTAATCCGCGCGGCGGTTTTGGTAGTTAAGGTAATAGGCGTGCTCCCATACGTCGAGGCCGAGCACGGGTACGAGCTTTTGCATAAGGGGGCTGTCTTGGTTGGCATTCGCGATAATCTTTAATTCCCCCGCCACATCTTTAACGAGCCATACCCAGCCGCTACCAAAAAGGCCGAGGGCATTTTTGGTAAATTCTTCTTTAAAGGCGTCGAAGCTGCCAAAGGTTTTGGTGATAGCTTCGGCGAGCGCTCCTTCGGGCGCATTGTTTTCGCGCGCCGCGCGCATCATGGTCCAAAAAAGCGAATGGTTGTGGTGGCCGCCGCCGTGGTTGCGCACTGCCATACGGATAGAAGGCGGTAGCGTGTCGAGATTTAATAACAATTCTTCAAGTGGCTTCCCCTGCCATGCAGGTTCTTTTGTAAGGGCTTCGTTTAGCTTCGCAACATACGTTGCGTGGTGCTTGCTGTGGTGTAGCTCCATGGTGCGTGCATCGATTACCGGTTCGAGCGCGTCGTATGCATAAGGCAGTTTAGGGAGTTCGTAGTTCATATATAAATACTATCGCTTTAGTGGATAAAACAAAACGCCCCCTCACAGGGCGTTCTTGCTACTTAGTATAGCACAAAGGGTTTTTAGTAACGCAAGGCTTTTGTGGATTATGGTATGCGCACGTACGAAAGAATGATCTGTTGTTTATCCTTCAAGACGATATCTTCGGGCGCTTTGTTGTACTGCACGGCGTCCACGTATGTCGTGAGGACATAGCCGTTCCGTTCAATCGACTTCTGCCAGACGCGGAAGAAATCGCCTAAGGTGTATGGATACACGTCCTGCGCCTCGACGTGCAGGGTGCCACTCGTGTCGTGCGTATGAAGCGCGCTTTCACAGGCTTCGCTGATACCGATATTCGTTGGTATCGTTTCGGCTTTGCCGTCGACGATGATCTGCAATGTCGCGTGTTGGTGCTGCTCTAAAAACACTTCGGGGTCGAGGCACGGCACGGGCCGTACGGCAACTTGTTTCTTATACGCGCCGTACATATTAAAGCCGAGGAGTACGAGCGCGAGCGCCAAAAGTAGGATTATCCAGTTGCGGGTTTTCATGGTTCTCAGTATACTAAAACCTGAAGTTTTCGCAATTTACAGGTTAATTTTGCCGGATCATCTAGTGGTAGGATAGCGGACTCTGAATCCGTTCACCTTGGTTCGAATCCAAGTCCGGCAACACTATGAAAACATCCCTATTACTTAAATAGGGATGTTTTCATAGTGTTGCAAGAAGGACTTGGATTCGAACCGAAAAGGGGGTCGGGGAAAAAGTTTAAGGTTTTCCCCGTGTAGGAAATTAGGCCTTTTTAGGCCGTGAGAAACCGAGGGTTTCTCAGGAGGAGGCGAAGCTGACGACGTTCGACTTCCAGTCCGTTAATTCCTTTTTTACGCGAGCGTTAGCACTGACGCCATTACACAAAGCGACACTAAGCTTTCAACCGCATTGAAGGCGAAGAGCTTGAAGGACTTCCCTTCCCAAAGCCAGCTGCTGGCTTGGACAGGCATTACGAAGCCGAGCCACGGCCAGAATGCGAGTGTTGTGGCAGATATTCCTTGCGGCGCTATCTGTGATAATACGAACGCCATCACGAGTGCAGTGACTACGCCGCCGGCTATTGCTTGCGCGGGCGTGAGCGGCATGTTCTTCATATCGGCCTCCGTAAAGCCCATCATCTTCCGCCACTGCTTGCCGAAGACCGGCCCGTACCATAACGCCCCTACCGCTACGTTCGCAATCGCCGCCCCGATAACCGCCCAGTAGTGTATTTGCATAAAATAAGTATACCTTATTTATTATTACCAGAGGGCCTTTTCGGGTATTCGATGCGTATAGGGTCCTTCCACTGCGAGCTGATATTTACGGTGGCGTTCTCCCCTGTCATATAGAGGTCTGCGGGCAGGATGCCTTCGGGATATAAATATACTTTGCTGACGTTGCCGAATATATCCTTAACCGGTCCTACCGTTCCCGTAAACGGGTTTTTCATGGTGAGCTCCATAGGTCCCGTAATCCGTGAAACAACGCAGCCGGCGAGTTGGGAACAGAAATAACCGCTCGCAGGCGGAGGCGGCAAGGGCCCCCACTTGGGCGTTATGGGGGCGTGGATGGTTTTGTAATCGCTGTAGGGTTTACCGAGCTCCGCTTGCAGGAACGCGGTAAGCTCCGCGCTTTGCTGATTTGTAAGCGGCGGCCATTTTTGCCGGACGTAGAGAGTGTCTTTTTCCGCCGCAAGATAGGGTACTAAATCTTCTTCGATAAGACCTGTTTTCACCGTGGGCGCGCCGCTTCGCAGGCTGTTATTTTTATCGCCTATCATATGATACAGCTTTAAAATGCCGTTTTTGTCATACGCAACTACTCCTACGTGGGTAATCGGCGCGCCGCTTAAGCGTCGGTAAAAATCTTGCCGTGCTTTATCGGGCGTTTGGAAAAATATTAGGTCACCTGCATGAGCTATGATCGGCAGCGGCACTTCTTGTGCGCGCACCAGAGGATGCGCCAAAAAAAGAATAAGCGTAGCGATGAGAAGGATAACTCTCTGCATTGTATTCAGTATACAATAAGACATTGTTTTTATTGTTTATATTTTGTGGTGTGGTGCATTCGCTTAATCCGCTTTTAATATTGCTTAATTTCTAGTTTTATTGCATAATAGCCGCAGTTTCAGCCCTTTGAGAAAGGAGGTGGTATATGTTTTCGAGTTCGGTTATTGCGGAAGTTTCTACTATGATGGCCGAGGCCGAACGTCGTTTCGACCTGCGGATCATCGCGCTCTATAATCCCCTGCGGGCGGTCTCGTGGGGAAAGGGCGTAACGACGGTTATGGTATGGACGTGCCCACGTGCGGGCGAAGACAGCGATGATGCGGATTTCCGCAAGCGGTGCGAATTGTGCCGTATGTTTTTGGATGTGGCAAAGCGCGAAGCGGAGCCGCGATGGAAGCCAATGTCCGTGATAGGCCTTTCAGATTGGTCTACATGGTTCAATCGGTTCGCCGATTGTCCTATGGATTTCCCCCTTAAGGACGGCGGCATCGGCGCGGATCTGATCGGGGAGGTCATTTACGGACATGAAACGATGGAATGGGTTCATGTCGCGGCACGGGAGTTCTTCTATGTCGGGATTGTCGACGAGTGGCGCATCGAAGCGCCGCGGCGGCATGCGGCACGCATTGCGAAATGGTACGCGGAAGACTTGCTGTATGTGCAGTATTGCCGCGAACGCCGGATGCTCTTGAACCGGCACGAGTGCACGGAGGTGCGCGGACTCGTGGAGTGGTGCGCTCATGAAGTTGTCACCGGCCCTACGCGGCTTTTGGTCGCTTTGGACGGCAGCGGCAGGCCGCTTGGTAAGGCGTGCGAATGGTTTGGGATCGCGGCACCGGTCTTTTATATGGATCCGCATCCATTGAAGTGGCGTTTGCGGGGCGCTGAAGTTCCAGATAAAACAGTGCTTGCGGAGGCAGCGGAAGTGCTTCAGCGCGAACTACCTGTCGTGCATGAAGTATGGCGTGCGGCTCCGGAGTCCGTCCTCGTCATCGACGACCAGACGGGCTATGGTATGACGACAAAGTGCCTTGCGGCTCTCGTGGAGCATATTTCAGGCAAGGATGCGTTCCGCATAGCCACTATGTCGAATTACGAAAAAGTTAATACTCCTTCGTGGTTGCGCAAGCGGCACATCCAAGGATTGGAAATGGTAGGAGAGGCGGGACCGCTTACGTTCTTAAGTCGGGAAAAGCCGACAGAAAAGAGTGAACGATTTTACGCTCTTCTGCGCAGCATGGTTCTCCGTTGGCGGAATACGCAGTCCGCTTCATGATTTCAGGCGTTAGCACGAGGCTTCGCCTGATTTTTTTATGCATTTATTTAGTTTCAGGGTATACTGAGCCGATGGAAAATAAAGAAAGGCATACTTTTATATTGCAGTACGTCCAGCCAGGCTTATTAGGTTTGATGGATGGATCGGTTTCGACTCTTGCGCCGATTTTTGCCGCTGCCTTTGCTACGCATTCTGCGCACATCACGTTCCTTATCGGGCTTTCGGCGTCCGTCGGCGCCGCTATCAGCATGGCGTTTGCCGAGGCGTTATCCGACACCGGCGTGCATACCGGCCGCGGCCACCCAATACGGCGCGGGTTCGTTACCGGCTTAATGACATTTTTGGGTGGTATTGTGCATACGATCCCCTTCCTTATCCCTGATTTATCACTCGCCTTATATTGGGCGTATGCGATTGTCGCCATCGAACTTATAGTAATCGCCTATATCCGTAATAAATATTTCAACATGGGCTTTATGCTATCGAGTCTGCAGGTAATCGCGGGCGGCATCATCGTAGTTCTCGCAGGCATTTTTATCGGCAGCGAATAAGCTTTTGCGTATGGCGACGTCAAAAGACACGATAACCTTTATTCTCGAGAGGCTTGGGCGCGACCCTCGTTTTTCCGCGCGGGCAATGTTTGGGGAATATGCTTTATATGCCGATGGTAAGGTGGTTGCGCTTGTATGCAACGACATGTTGTATGTAAAAATCACCCCTGCGAGCACCGCGCTCGAAGATGTATGCGAAAAAGATGCACCGTATCCGAGTGCGAAGCAGTATTATGTTGTTGCGGAAGAGCAGTTATCTTCGATTGAGAATATACCTGATATTTTAATTGCTATAGCGGGCGCAATTCCTCAAAAGAAATAATGTCCTACTTCGTTTATATCCTCGAGTGTGCGGATGGGACGCTGTATTGCGGATCGACGAACGACGTGGAGCGGCGACTTACGGCGCATAACGGGTTAAAGAGTGGGGCGAAATATACGCGCTCCCGCCGGCCGGTAACGCTGATGCATACGGAGGAATTCAAGACAGCAAGTGAGGCGAAAAAGCGCGAAGCGGAAATAAAAGGTAAGACACGCGAAGAAAAGCTACAATTATTTAATGCATAAAAAATCGTTATATCGAAGCGATGCGAATAAGGTCTTTGCCGGCATCTGCGGGGGCTTAGGTGAGTACGCCGATATCGATCCCGTAGTCATCCGGCTCGTATGGATGATAATCGTGATGATTACAGGATTTTTCCCGGGGGTTCTTGCGTATATCGTCGCGATCTTTATAGTTCCTCGCAAAAAGACTTAAAGCTCGCCCTTTTTCGGCTGCTATTGCCAGAAAATGCCGGATACGCTATAATAGGGATACTGTATTTGTAATAGGATGCGGGCAAAAGTCGAAGTAAAAGCAACTAGAAAACTAGAATGACAGGAACAATCAAGACTCTGTTGGACAAGGGATTCGGTTTCATCTCCCGCGAAGGCGAGGCGAAGGACCTTTTCTTCCACTCCAACGAATTGAAGGGTGTCATGTTCGACGACCTTAAGGTCGGCGACCAGGTATCTTTCGAAATCGTTGACGGCCAGAAGGGCCCGGCAGCGACGAACGTCTCGCGCATCTAATGCGTTAGGCACAAAAAACTCCCCGTATGGGGAGTTTTTTTGTTGCGTGATTTTTAGGGATTCTCATGATACCATCACCCTAATGAATACGCGTATCGTGATACTCGCTGCCGGCAAGGGAAAGCGCATGGGTATAGAGATTCCCAAGGTGCTCGTGCCGTTGAAAGGTGAGCCGGTGCTGTACCACATACTGCGTTCGGTCCGTGCGGCGGGAATTGACCCGAAGCCTATCGTCGTCGTGGGTGAAAACAAGTCTCTTATAGAGGCGGCTTTAGCTGAGGGTGGATTTATTGCTGAGTATGCTGTGCAAGATGAGCAATTAGGTACAGGGCACGCCGTGCGTTCGGCAGAGGCTGCTGCGGGTAGTGCGGAGTCCGTATTAGTGCTCTATGGCGACCATCCATTCGTATCTCCTGCTACTATTCAAAATATTGTTCGCTTACACGAAGCTGAGCAGGCGACGCTTACGCTTGCGACGCTTATAGTTCCCGATTTTGAGGGATGGCGTGTTTCGTTCGCGGATTTCGGCCGCATTATCAGGAGTGCGGACGGAAAGATCAACCGCATCGTTGAAAAAAAAGACGGCACGCCGGAAGAGCTTGCGGTGCGTGAGCTGAACCCTGCATTTTTTTGTTTTAACGGGCCGTGGTTATGGCAGAGTTTAACAAAGCTTAAGAATACGAACGCGCAGGGCGAATATTACCTTACGGACCTCGTGAAAATGGCGATGGAGGAGGGTGTAAAAATCAGCTCGCTTGTAATTAACGCGAAAGAAGGCGCGGGTATCAATACGCAGACGCATTTGGCCGCCGCGGAAGAGTTATAACCTCCTTTTTATTTTCTGCAGGTTGCGCTCGGCGCAATACGGCACGATATGTTTTTTGCCATGGCGTGGATTAAATCTATAAACGAATCGTATACTGACCCGCCGAGCGGGGTGTAATAGACGGTCATGCGGATATAGTCAATATATGCTTGGTTAGGTAGGCCTATTAATGCCGAAATACGTACGCCGAATGTCGCTCCTGATACTACACTGGCAGTAACACCTGATCCCCAATAGGTACTTGCATTCGTTGTGCTGCCATAGGTGGCGACACCACCTGCGGACGTCCATAACCCCCCCGATGCAGCATTATTGCTTATAGTCGACCCTCCGCTGAGGAGATATACGGTTGAGTCTTCCGCCGATGCTCCTGGTGAAACGCCGCGGTCGATTTCAAGGACAATACCGTTTATCGTTGCCGTCATCGGTATCGAACTGAATCCGAAGCCGGTTACGTCTAAATTTGCGGTTTGCCCTGCAAATCCCGTACTGGCTATTGCGTTTGCGCTGTCATCGGCATATACGTTTGTGGGATTAGACCACATGATGGCGCCCCCGCCATTATTAGCAGCATTACTTCCGTAATACGGCCCGAGGCTCGTCGAGCCACCCCCTCCTCCCCCACCCGAACTTCCACTATCCCCCGTCCCATGCGTCCCCGGCTGCACCAATGGACGAGCTGTCTGTATGGAAACGATTGTCGGTATCGGCGGTGGCGGCGTGGTGATGATTATCGGGTCAATTATCACACACGCCTCTC
>JAHFLO010000018.1:0-3844 GCA_023244855.1 Candidatus Harrisonbacteria bacterium
TCGGCTGGGCGAAGCCTGTGCCGTATAACCCGAACAACTTAAAGAACCCTAAAAGCGGCGCAGGGCTTATCGCATGGGCGGGGCCAGCGAGTAACCTTTTAATAGCATGCGTATTTGCGGGGATGCTTACGGTAGCCCCTTTGGGCGCGCAAATGGCGGGTGCTTTTCAATACATAGTCATCATCAATCTCATGCTTGCCGTATTTAACCTCGTGCCTATCCCGCCCTTGGATGGCTCAAAGATCCTTGCGGTATTTTTACCCGACCATTCGCCGATTATTTCCTTCATAGAGCGCAATAGCATGATGCTCTTACTTGCATTCCTTATTTTTGGGCTTTCTGCGGTGCAATTTATTGTGGGTATTTTATATAACGTGCTCGTGCCGTAAGTGGAGCGTGCTATACTAATAGCACTATGAAAAAACTTATTGCGTCCGTAGTATTTTTTGGGTCGTTCGGCGTTGCGTTCGCCCAGATGGGCGCGGGGGGGCTACCGACAGACGCTTATAAAGAAAGGATGATGTCTGGTATATGGAGACCGAATCTATGTCCAGTAACT
The DNA here is from genome assembly GCA_023244855.1 of Candidatus Harrisonbacteria bacterium. Taxonomy (GTDB): domain Bacteria; phylum Patescibacteriota; class Minisyncoccia; order UBA6257; family UBA11618; genus CALRGO01. The sequence continues at coordinate 560 of JAHFLO010000018.1, forward strand.
ACTACTAAAAAAGTTTTAATGGGATGTAAACTTGTCTCTACGCTGAACCAGCGTTATGAGGGGGGATCGTTTTTTAGCGGTGCTCGCTACTGCGCTTTTTTGCAAGGCAATCAAGATTATTGCAGTAGGGGAAATACGGGGCAAAAAGGAGATTGCTATAATTTAAATCAGGGTTCACGGGGCGACGTTTGCATAGGGAGTAGCTATAAGGGCATGAATTGTCGCGCAAAGTGCGATATAACCTCCGCCACCCCTTTTTGCGTTCAAAAAAGTGATTGTTCTGGATCTACGGCAAAATCCCATTGTTCGCCGGTATATATGGATCAGCCTACGACGGTATTTAGGGAGTGCCCTAAGCCTAATAAATGTGAATTAAGCGGCGCGGTTCTCCCTGGTAAGACATGTGAGGCGAATGATCCGTACGGATGTCCTACTTCATATAAGTGTGGTCATCGCCCGAGTGGTATTCCGCCCCGTGATACTGATCCTCTAGTCTGCGTCCATGACCATATAGATGGATGCCCGTGGCTGCTGCCGGCTTAAGATATTGCAATTCCGTTAGTCCTTTGCTACTATAAAACCCTACATGCCGACGACACGACAATTAGTTCGCAAGGGACGTAAGTCCGTAAAGGTGAAGTCTAAGTCACCCGCGCTTTTGCGGTATTTCAACAACATCTTAAACAAGCCGGTTCACTCCGAATCGCCTTTCAAGCGCGGTGTTTGCGTAAAGGTGTTTACCACGACCCCGAAGAAGCCGAACTCAGCGCTCCGTAAAGTCGCCCGTATCCGCCTTACAAACGGTACTGAAGTTACCGCCTACATCCCTGGCGAAGGTCATAATTTGCAGGAACACTCCGTGGTCGTTATCCGCGGCGGCAAGGTTAAGGACTTGCCAGGCGTGCGCTACCACATCATCCGCGGTGTACTCGACACAAGTGGTGTAAAAGATCGTAAGCAACAGCGTTCGAAGTACGGCGCTAAGCGCCCGTCGGCCAAGAAAGCGGCATAATATTAGAAAATCATGAGAAAGAAACGTAATTACAAACGCGAGCACGTAGGGGACCTGAAATACGGCAACGTTGCTGTTGGCCGGTTTATTAACTACTTGATGGAAGGCGGCAAGAAGGCAGTTGCCGAAAAGATTGTCCATGACGCGTTCGACCGTATCGAAAAGAAGCACAAGGGCAACGCTGTAGAAGTATTCGAAAAGGCATTTGAGAATATTTCGCCGGCTGTTGAGGTGGCGAGCCGCCGTGTTGGTGGCGCTAACTACCAAGTTCCGCGCCCTGTGCGCCCTGAACGGCAGTACATGCTTGCAGCCCGTTGGATTATTGCAACGGCAGCAGCTAAAAAAGGTAAGCCGATGGCTGAAAAGCTTGCAGACGAGCTCTTTGCGGCCTCGAACAACGAAGGAACGGCAGTAAAGAAGAAGCTCGATATGCACCGTATGGCCGAAGCGAACCGCGCATTCGCGCACTTCGGCTGGTAGCCCGGAAGGCGGCATAAGCCGCTTTTTCGGTCTTCGTATATATAATTAATCTTAAAAATCCATAGCATGGCTAGGCAGTATCCAATAGAAAAAGTTCGTGACATCGGTATCGTTGCCCACATCGACGCGGGTAAGACGACTGTTTCCGAGCGTATTCTTTTTTACACTGGTGTTTCGCATAAGATCGGCGAAGTGCACGACGGCACCACCGTTATGGACTGGATGGAGCAGGAGCGTGAGCGTGGCATTACCATTACCGCCGCCGCAACGACGTGCTTCTGGACGCCGACGTATGCTAAGGGCGACAAGACTGCGGAGCACCGCGTAAACCTCATCGACACCCCTGGCCACATCGACTTTACCGTTGAGGTAAAGCGTTCTTTGCGCGTTTTGGATGGCGCGGTTGTGGTATTTGACTCCGTATCCGGCGTGGAGCCGCAGACGGAAACGAACTGGCACTACGCAGACGACTACGGCGTGCCGCGCATCTGCTTTTTAAACAAACTCGACCGCATGGGCGCAAGCTTCGAAAACAGCTTGGCGTCCATTCGCGACCGCTTGAACCCGAACGCTATGCCTATTCAGCTCCCCATCGGCGCTGAAGCGGACTTCGTAGGCCTTATCGACCTTGTGCGCATGAAAGCCTTCCACTTTGAGGGCGAGAAAGGGGAAATTATTACCGAACACGAAATCCCCGAAAACATGAAGGAGGAGGCGCAGATGGCGCACGATGCTTTGGTAGAAAAAATCGTGGAGACGGACGACGTATTGCTCAACAAGTTTTTTGAAAAGAAAGAAATCACACTCGCAGAACTCAAAGCTGCTCTTCGTAAGGCAACTCTCGCTTTGAAGATTATCCCTGTCGTCACCGGCTCCGCCTTAAAGAATAAGGGCGTGCAGTTCGTACTCGACGCTGTTGTTGACTACTTGCCGTCGCCAAAGGACTTGCCGCCAACAAAGGGTATTGATATTGAAACGGGTGCGGAAATCTTGCGTAACCCGAAGGAAGACGAGCCATTTGCGGCGTTAGCCTTTAAAGTTGCCGCTGACCCGTTCGTAGGTGCACTTACCTTTTTCCGCGTGTATTCCGGTACGCTTAAGAAGGGTACGTATGTATTAAATTCCACTAAAGGGCATCAGGAGCGCATCGGCCGCATTATCCGCTTGCACGCCAACCACCGCGAAGAAATCGACGAGATTTTTGCCGGAGAAATCGGCGGTTTAGTTGGTTTGAAAGACACCTCGACGGGCGACACGCTTTGCGACCCTGAAAAGCCGTTGATTCTTGAAAAGATCGACTTCCCTGAACCGGTTATCTCGGCTCGCGTGGAACCGAAGACGAAGGCCGACCAAGAAAAGATGGGTATGGCGTTGCACCGCTTGGCAGAAGAAGACCCCACGTTCCGCGTATCGGGCGACCCTGACACAGGCGACACTATTATCTCTGGTATGGGTGAGTTGCACTTGGACGTTTTGGTAGACCGCATGCGTCGCGAGTTCAGCGTAGACGCGAAGATGGGCCGCCCGCAGGTGGCATACAAGGAAACCATTAAGGGTTCTGCCGAAGCCGAAGGTAAATATATCAAGCAGTCGGGCGGTCGCGGCCAGTACGGCCACGTACGGCTTAAGATTGAGTCGCAGGAACGTGGCGCGGGCTTCGCCTTCGTGAACGCCATCAAGGGTGGTGCTATCCCTAACGAATTCATTCCGGCGGTTGAAAAAGGTATTAACGAGGCCGTTACGCGTGGCGTCGTCGCCGGATTCCCCCTCGTAGACTTGAAGGTTACGCTCTA
>JAHFLO010000018.1:3944-6157 GCA_023244855.1 Candidatus Harrisonbacteria bacterium
GAATTCGACCACTACGAGGAAGTCCCTGCGAACGTCGCGGCGGCGATTATCGAAGGCCGGAAGAAGTAAAACCTAAAGGCATTATAAAAAAAGAAGCCGCCGAGATCGCTCTCGGCGGTTTTTTGATCGGCGGTACATAGATCGGTAGGCTAGTCAGCTAATTCGACAATCATCTTCAACTTTTTCGCGACCTTGCCGGTTCTCAGGTTAAAGATTTGGTGAATGACTTCCTTGCCGAGGGGGTGGGCGATCTGTCTGATATAGAGGACCGCCTCATCAACGCTTTTGAAGATGATCGGTGCGTGCCCTACTTCGTTGACGACGGCGTCTTTGAGGCCGCCGCAGGGATTATCTACCTCGAAACTGAACATTATGAACCTACCTGCTCGTTTTCGCTTAGTCATTTCTGACTCCTTGCGTTATGGGGTGTGCTGCACGGAACACGTCATTAATACCATAATTCTCGTAATTTGCATAGCGTTGCCGGTGAAAAAAGAAAAGAGTAAGGTGAAAATACTATGAATAAACTTTGGTTGTGGGTGGTGGTGGTAATCATCGTAATCGGGGGCATATATTATGCCGTGGGTAGGAATACGGCGCCGGCAGGAACGGACGGCGTTATCAAGATCGGTTACGTCGGCCCCTTTACCGGCCCTGTTGCCGGAACTTCCGGCGAGGACGTGGGTAACGGTTGGAAGCTCGGCGTAAAGCAGCGCCCGACGATCGGCGGAAAAACCGTTGAAGTAATATACGAAGACGACGCGTGCGACCCCAAGCAGGCGGCCGCGGCGGCTCAGAAGCTTTTGAACGTGGACAAGGTGCAGATCGTCATAAACGGCGTATGCAGCGGCTCGATGCTTTCTATGGCGCCGATTACGGAGGCGGCAAAGGCCGTACTCTTCACGCCGGTTTCGACGACGCCCAAGATCACGGAGGCGGGGGATTACGTTTTCCGCACGTCGGCTTCTTCCGTGCATACCGCGCGCGCCATTTCCGCTTTCTTGAAGCGTGAAAACTACAAGAAGGTCGCGCTATTCTTCGAAAACGCCGATTATCCGGTAGGCATTAAGGACGCTTTCACGGCCGACTTCGGTGCGGCTGCCGGTAATTCGATCGTTGCTGCCGAAGGCTTTAATACGAAAGAAACCGACATGCGGACCCAGCTTTTAAAGATTTCCGCCGCAAAGCCCGACGCGCTCGTGGCGATTATGAATTCGACCGTGAGCGGCAACGCTTTCATCAAGCAGGCGCGCGATTTGGGGATCAAGATGTCGATAGTCGGCAATGAATACTTCGGCTTTAGGGATGTGGTGGTAAATCCCGCTGCAGACGGCATATATATCACCCAATACAAGTACGACGACATGGCGCCCACATTCCGTTCATATATCGCCGCATATGAAGCGGAATACGGCAAAAAGCCCAGCCAAGAGATTTATGCGGCGTTACCGTTCGACGGCTATAACGTGCTTGCGGACGCCATTGAGAAGTGCGCTGGCACGGTGCCTGACTGCGTGCGCGACGCCTTGTATGCCACGAAGGGATATGTAGGCATAACCGGCGTGATCACGATCGACGGCAAAGGGGATACGGACCGTGAGTTCGTAATCCGCCGCATCGCGGGTGGGGCGTTGACGGATATCTAAAGGTAGGGGAATAGGCTTAAATAAAGTATATTGACAGCCCATAAGGCTATTGGTATGCTTATTCTCAACTTCGTCGAAAAAGCACGCATATATAAATAACTAATTAAGAAAAACAGCACACATGGCAGAAAAGGCAAAATTCGAACGCAATAAGCCGCACGTTAACGTCGGCACTATCGGTCACGTCGACCACGGCAAGTCCACCCTTACGGCGGCTATTACGCACGTCCTCCACATGAAGGGCTTCGCCGGCAAGGAAGTTTCCGTTGACGAGCTCGACAAGAGCCCTGAGGAAAAGGCCCGTGGTATCACGATTTCCATCCACCACTCGGAATACGAGTCGGAAAAGCGCCACTACGCACACATCGACGCCCCTGGCCACGCCGACTACATCAAGAACATGATCACCGGTGCCGCCCAGATGGACGGTGCAATCATCGTTGTTTCTGCTGCTGACGGCCCGATGCCCCAGACCCGCGAGCACATTTTGCTTGCCCGTCAGGTTGGTGTTCCTGCCCTTGTAGTGTTTTTGAACAAAATCGACATGGTAGACGACCCGGAACTTAT
>JAHFLO010000019.1 GCA_023244855.1 Candidatus Harrisonbacteria bacterium
CGGCTGAACCACGACGTCCATTTTCATGAAGTGCAACGCGAGGTCGAAATTAACTAACGCCTGCATTACGTCGGGCATTGCCCACACCCCCACTGCTAATAAGGCGTGCAACGCTGCCGCCACGGACCCTACGGCAAAACCCGCCGCTTTTTTATTTATGGTATGCATATAACACAGTATAGAACTAATTCTATACGGTAATCGAGTTCAAAACTTTCTTTATAGGCGCGAGCAGCTTCTCGTCGAGTATCGAAATAGGGATAATCTCGCGCTTCAACGGTTTTAACAATTTGATAATTTCCTTCAAGCGATCTTCGCTTACGTTATCTGCACGAGAAAGAATTATAAATTCTGGCTTTTCGAGTAATGCAGGACTGTACGCACCTAGCTCGGCACGGATTACCTTGTAATCCGTAAGCGGATCAGCCGAGCCGGCATCTAAAAAGTGGAACAATACGCGCGTGCGCTCAATATGCCGCAAAAACTTTATGCCAAGCCCCTTACCGGACGACGCGCCTTCTATAATCCCCGGAATATCCGCAATCACCACGCCATAATGCATGCCGAGATGCGGCTCAAGCGTGGTAAAGGCATAGTCTGCCACGGGACTTTGCGCATTTGTGACAGCATTAAGAAAGCTCGATTTGCCGACGTTTGGCAAACCGACAAGGCCGACATCCGCAATAAGCTTAAGCTCCAACTCGAGGGTCGATTCTTCGCCCTTCAAGCCCTGCTCCGCGCCCTTGGGCGTCGTGTTCGTAGCGCTACGGAAGTGGAAATTGCCGCGGCCGCCTACGCCGCCCTTGGCTACTAATAAGCGTTGGCCTACCGTGCTTAATTCGCACCATGTATTCGTAATTAAATTCTTAACAAAGGTGCCGCGCGGTACTTGAAGCGTTAATTCCTTACCACGATGCCCGTCGCGGAAGGACGACCGCCCCGGCCGGCCGTCGTCTGCCTTAAATGATTTTATGCGGCGGTATTTACGAAGCGCACCTAAGTCGGCAACCGCCTCCAAATAAATGTCGCCGCCATTACCACCACTGCCGCCCGTAGGCCCGAGCATCATCTTTACGCCGTTGAACGCAACAACGCCGTCGCCCCCACGGCCCGCCTTCACCTTAATTATGGCGGTATCTATAAACATATTTTTCTTATTAGAATGCGCCTAAATCGAGCGTTTCGTCGAACTTTATTTGCTCGGTAAATTCGGCCATGTGGCTTACGACGATAAGCGCACCCTGATATTCATCGAGTGCTTTGGCAATAATCGGCAAGTGGCGGAAGTTGATGTGGTTCGTCGGCTCGTCGAGAATCAAAAGGCTCGGCTGCCCAGCCATAAAGCGCGCGAAGCATAAAAGTCCTTTCTGCCCTTCTGATAAGGAGCCTACGTGGTTGCGGAGCAATGCATCGTCGAATAAGAAGCGCGACGCGCACGAGCGCAATTCTTCCTCACTACCCTGCTTCATTACCGATAACAGCGATTCGAAAACGGTCTTCGATTCATCGAGTGCGGAAAAGTCCTGCGCGTAGTATCCCAAAGTTACGCCGTCGCCGAATTCCACGTCCTTCGCCTCGCCCGCCGCAAGCTTTTTCAAAAACGTGGTTTTGCCCACACCATTCGGCCCGCTTATTAAAAGCGCCTGACCTTTCTTAAGCGTCACGTTCGTCTTTTTGGAAACCGGCTTGCCGTTTTTAACTATAGAAACAGCGCCGAGCTTAACGATGGGGCCTACGATATCGGGCGACGGAATACGGAATTGCGCGATAGTCTTATCCTCGTGCCGCATCTCGACCAACTGTTCTTCTAATTCCTCGATTGCCTCGCGCATCTTACGCGCCACGTCACGCATGTGGCCACCCTTTTGGGCGAAGAAGTTCATCTGATCTTTGCGGTTAGAAATATCCCGCTCTAAACGTGCATTTTCGCGGCGCTCGCGATCTATCTGTAACTTAATTTCCTCGACCACCTTCAAGTAGTCGCCAACGTATTGCTCTATTTTTTGCTTATAAATGTCTAAGTATAAAACACCATGAGTAAACGCATTCAAAAACTGCGCGTCGTGCGAAATAACGATAACGGTCTTCGCATACTCCACGAGGAACTTTGTAAGGTGGGCGATACCAGCCTTATCGAGGTTGTTTGTGGGTTCATCGAGGAGTAATATGTCGGGGTTTTGGATAAGGGCGAAGGCTAAAAGCAAGCGCGCCTGCTCGCCACCCGAAAACTGGCTTATTTTCTTTTCTATAGGTGCAACGAGGTTTACGGCATCAAGCGCCTTTTTAGCGCGCGGCTCAATGTCGTATACCTTCTCCTTAAAGGCGCCTTGAAAGAAGTCGAGTACCGTTTTTTCCAGATCTTCTTTAGCTACTACCTGCGCGGCAATGGCAATAGAGGCACCCTTACGGATATTGACCGCGCCTTCGTTCAGCTTTAATTGCCCTAAAATCAATTCGAAAATAGTGGACTTACCGGAACCGTTCTGGCCCATCAAGGCAATCTTAGCTCGCTCACGCACGGCAAAATTAACCTCGTCGAGGATCGGCCGGCGCTCGTTGTACGCGAACGACGCATCGCTAAAGCGGAGTATTACGTCGCCATGGTTATACTGGGTTTGCGCCATATTTATTAATCTATTAAGAAAATCATAATAACACGATTTTGGACATAAAAAAAGACGCCTGCGTAAGCGGGTAACGACTAACCGACGACGAGAGAATTAAATTTTTCCTTGAGCGCGGCGAGCTTGGGATTGATTACAATTTCGCAGTACGGGGCAGTTTTATTGTTTTCATAATAATCCTGATGGTAATCCTCCGCGTCGTAAAACTCCTTAAGCGGCTTGAGCTCGGTTACTATCTTTCCTGTTGCGGTATCGCTATCTAGTTTTACAATAAACGCCTCGGCCGCCGCCTTTTGCGCATCGCTCGTATACAGGATTATCGAACGGTACTGCGTGCCGACGTCATTACCCTGCTTATTTAAGGTCGTTGCGTCGTGCATAGCAAAAAAGACCGTAAGCAAATCTTCGTACGAAATATGCGCGGAGTCATAAATAACTTTCACAACTTCCGCGTGACCAGTATCACCTGCACTAATACGCTCATACGTGGGGTTTACGGTTGTACCGCCGGCGTAGCCGGAAATAACGCCCATAACCCCTTTTAATTGCTTGAATACAGCTTCAATACACCAAAAGCATCCACCACCGAATACTGCTATTTCAGGCATTAGTTAGATTCTACAATAAGTTCGGGCGATTAAAGAAGGAATTTTCAGCCTCCTTCGTAATGCGGATCAACGTCTGGAGCGCTTCGAGGGGGTAGTTACCTGCTGCCGTTTCGTCTGAAAGCATCACAGCGTCCGTTCCATCCCACACGGCGTTTGCAATGTCCGAAACTTCGGCACGCGTGGGGTGCGGGTTATTCATCATGGACGAAAGCATCTGCGTAGCGGTAATAGAGCCCTTACCGTACCATGCGGCGGTGCGGATAAGGTGCTTCTGTACATACGGGACCTTCTCTAAGGTAATTTCCGTACCCAAGTCGCCGCGGGCAACCATAACGGAATCTGATGCCTGCATGATGGCGTCGAGGTTCTTTAAGGCGAGCGCCATTTCGATTTTCGCGACGATCTTCACCTTAGGGCCTACGAGTTCGCGCAAGCGGATAACGTCGTTAACATCCTGCACAAAACTAAGCGCGACGTAGTCTACGCCTTCGGCTACCGCAAACTTCACGTCCTCAATATCCTTATCAGTAAGGCCGGACGTAGTAAGCTTGGTGTTCGGCACGTTTACACCCTTATTAGAGAATAAACGGCCACCGCGGATGACGGTCGCCGTAAAGCGGTCACCGGATACACCCGTTACGACGAGCTCCATTTCGCCGGACGAAAGGTAAATCGGGTCGTTAACCTTGATATCCGCGTGGATATACGGGTCGCTGATATAAATTTCTTCTGGCTTGCAACCTTCTTTATCGGTAGTGAAAGTTATTACTTCGCCATTTTTTAATTCACGGCCTTCGGCAGGCATAGTACCCACGCGCAAGCGCGGACCCTTTAAGTCCTGCTGGATAAGCACGTTCTTACCAAGCGCCTTATTCGCTTCAGCAATAAGCACTTTGCGCGCCTTGTACTCGTCGTACGTGCAGTGCGAAAAGTTCATACGGGCAATATCCAAGCCCGCTTCGACGAATTTATAAATCATCTCCTTCGACTCTGACTTCGGTCCGATTGTGGCTACAATTTTTGTACGCATAGGAAAATAAGCTTAGCACATGATATCGAAATAAACAAAATTACCGGCCTAAAAAATCATTCGCGCGGCGGCGGATGTGGCGGGCGCGGCTGAAACGGTGCGCCTCGTCGCGGACGCGGATCATTATTTCTTTTGTGCCGCACTTTGGCATGGTGCCTATAAACACATTATTTTTACGGTCTGCACCTTTGGCGATGCCTACCACGGGGATTTTCAAATTGAATTCATGCAAAACCTCACGCGCCATATGCACTTGGCCCAATCCCCCGTCTACCAGAATGCCATCCGGCAACGGCCATACCTTGTTTTCAAACCGGCGTGTAAGGACTTCGCGCATCATACCAACATCGTCCGGACCTTTTACCGTACGGATATTAAACGTGCGGTATTCCGCTTTATCCGGCACGCCGTCCGTAAACACGACCATCGCCCCCACGGCGTTCGTGCCGGAGATATTTGATATATCATAGCCCTCTATACGGCCCGCGGGACCACTTACATAATCTTCTTTACCGATAAGGGCAGTTTCTTGAATGTGCTCTAAGGCAAAGAGCTTGCGCTTTGCCGCTTCTGCCTTTTCAAACTGCAGGGTTTTCGCGTACATTTTCATATCCGCCTCGAGGCTACGGATTATTTTTTTCTTTTCGCCTTTAAAGAAGAGCTTGAGGTTACGGATATTTTTCGCGTAATCAGCTTTCGTTATGCCGCCTATGCATACGGCTGGGCATAGCCCGATCTGGCAATTAAAGCACGGCTTACCACCCTTCTTGCCCTCTTCCGCGTGATCACTCCACGGGAAAATCTTCCGTATTACGGCAAGTGCGGCGCGCGCAGACGAAGCTGATACAAACGGGCCGTATAATTCACCTTCGTCACCCGATAAGTCTTTACCACGCACCAAAAGCACACGCGGAAACGCATCTTTAGTGAACACGACATATAAAAAACTCTTATCGTCTTTCTCCTTAATGTTATACGGCGGCATATACCGCTTAATGAGCTGACTTTCTAAAATAAGTGCCTCGATAGCCGTATCCGTATTTTTATGGTCGATAGATGCGATTTCGTGCACTAATGACTCGATACGCGAATCGTGCGGGCGCAAAAAATAACTCGACACCCTGCGGCGCAAATTAACCGCCTTACCGACATATAAAATGTCGCCCGCGGCGTTTTTCATAATATATACACCTGCTGTTTCCGGTAGGTTTTTATATAAATTCGCTCTATCCATATCTATTGACAAAATAATCGTTATGATATACTATAATACCAGCTAAGGCCAGTGCTTCGGCACTCAGGAGGAACCTGAACCTCGGTAAACAGGGACAGTATGTAAGGCGCGCCCAGATCCATCGAGATCTGGGGCGCCATTTTTTTACTTCATTACGCGCTTTAAATACTCCCCCGTGTGGCTTTTAGGGGAATTTGCTATCGCCTCGGGAGTACCAACAGCAACCACTGCGCCGCCGCCCACGCCGCCTTCCGGCCCCATATCTATCACCCAGTCCGCGGTTTTTATCACGTCCAAGTTATGCTCGATTACCACCACGGTGTTGCCGCGGTCTACGAGGCGGTTTAATACTGTGAGTAAGTTTTTAATGTCCGAAAAGTGCAGACCGGTGGTCGGCTCGTCGAGCAAATACAA
>JAHFLO010000020.1 GCA_023244855.1 Candidatus Harrisonbacteria bacterium
ATAACTGGCTTATGCTGAAGAAAGGCTTTGTGTTTATGCCGGAAGCCGAGCGTAAGGAAGTCATCGAGGCCTTCCGCGCCGTGGACGAGGTGGTACTTACAAAGCATGAAGCGGGTACGACGGATATGAGCGTCTGCAAGGCGCTCGAAGAAGTGCGGCCGGATATTTTCGCAAATGGTGGTGACCGAAAAATAGAAAATATTCCCGAAGTGGCTACCTGCGAGGCGATAGGCTGCGAGATGGTATTCAACGTCGGCCGAGGCGGTAAAGTGCAATCTAGCTCCGAGCTCGCGAAGAAAATTAGGGAAAAATAAAGGTTAGCGGATCACGAGATAGCCCCAGTTGTGTGATCCTGCAAAAATAGCTGCGCCTGTTGTATTCCTAAGGTTTATTTCTATTGAGTCAGCGAGCGTGCGCGCGCCAATGAACGAGATTCCAACTTCGAGTCTGCTTGCGGCAGTGCTTCCGGCTGGCGGCGTCAGGAATACGCGGTCACCTGCCTGTATACCCTGAAGTTCGGGATATGTGGGGGATGATACGAAGAATTGGGTTGTGGTATTTGCTGGTATGTTTGCGTTCGGGTTTACGACCAAGGTTCCCTGTTTTAGGAAGGTGATGCTGTTATTGGTCGTGTTGGTATTTCCGTTCGTGAGCGCGAGAGCTCCGTCGATTGTCGCCCCACCCGAAAGGAATAGTGATGCCCATTTCGCGGCGCCCGTGCCGAGGCTATATCCGCTTCCGTTTGGACTCAGGCTTGAATCGAACGCCGCGGCTTGCGCGCGGCTGACGCCGAGCGTGAAGTCGCGCGATATGCGGTCTACGGCGTTCGGGCTTTGGTATTGGAGGGTTAGGTCTATTACAACCACGTCTTTTCCGGGAGGCGTGCTAACTTTCGTGAATGCAAGGTTTGTGACGGCGACGCTCGAATTATTAAGCGCCGTTTCTGCACCGTTTCCACGCTTAAGTACCACGTTCGATCCGTTCTTATAAATCAGCACGGGGCTTTCGGGGTCGCTTGCGTCACCGGTTGTTTCGTTGCGCGTCTTAAGTAAGAGTTTACTGCGAGGCGTGCCGACCGCATCGTCCACTTCGTCATTTCCTGTATCGTTAACAACTACAAGGCTCGACGTGGCGATTTCATTTTGTATTTTACCGAGTATGAAGTTGGCTTGGTTCGCAACTTCTGAGGAGCTCGCTTGGTAACCGCTTACGCGGAAAAAAGTCGAAAGGAAGTAAACGAGCGTTAAGGAAACGCCCGCGAAAATTACACTATAAATAAGAAGTTCTACGAGGGTAAAGCCGTTTCGTTGGTGCATGAAAAAAGTATATCATGATAAACTTATTCATATGAATAAACCAATGATGTTCATGGTTGGGTCCGCGTGTTTCGTGATAGTCGTATCTCTAGCTATCCTTTTTTCTTTTTCAAAAGATATTCCTTATGAAAGCCAATTAGCCCGTATAGAGTCCGCGATTCCATATCCCCCGGGTGGTGCTCTTCCTGCGTTGCCGAATCCTAATTTTCCTCCTCCCGTTCCCTTGACTCCAATATATGACCCTATTAACGATCAGGGATTTCCCGAAGCTGATCCGTTCGATATGGAAGAAGAGATGCAGCCTATCGGTAATCCTTTACCGCCACCGATAGCGCCAATCCCGGCATTCGTTCCTGAGCTTGCTACCCCTCCCGTCCCTCTCGGGATATTAGGCAGGATGCATCAGTGGTACCGGGAATGGATTGAAAGTTTAAGGCTTCGTGCCATTCCGGAAACGGTCGTTCCTCCTCGCGCCAGATAGTTTTTCGGGTCGTATTTACTTTATCCTTAAAATAAGGCATACTCGTACTACTTAATTAGAGCGCATGAAAACAGCTGAAACAACGAACGTGGCGGTAGCGGAGGAGGTGGTCGCAACTATCCCTGCATTATTGCCCGAACAGGTTGCCTTGTATCGCGAAATGATCGCGGCAGGTATTGCCGTCGGCCGCAAGAAATCCCGCACTAATCCTAAAATGGATAGCTTTATTTTAAGCTATTCCCGTGGCGTGGCGACCTTTGACCTCATGCAGACGGTTGCTTGTATCGATAAGGCAGCAGCTTTTTTGAAGCAGTTGATTAGTGAAAAGCGGACGGTAATTGTTCTCGGTTCCCAACCGACGGCGCGTGACTTCGTTTTGGAGTTTGCGCAAAAGCACGGCCTTTTCCACGTTACGAACCGCTGGCTCGGCGGCATTCTTACTAACTTCAATACTATCTCGAAGCGCATTACGTATTTCACGAAGCTGAAGGCGGATAAGGCAGCAGGCGAACTCGCTAAATACACGAAAAAGGAACAGCTTAATTTTGATCGCCTTATTAGCAACATGACGGTTTCGTTCGCCGGTCTTGAAGGTATTACGGCTTTGCCCGCGGCGATATTTGTGGTTGACGCCGCCGCGCACGAAATCGCCGTACGCGAAGCGCGCCGCTTAAAAATTCCTTTGATCGCGATCATGAACAGCGACAACGACCCTGATGGCGTGACGTTCCCGATCCCCGCAAACGACAACTCTCGCTCCTCGCTCTTCTGGATTTTTAAGCGCCTTGACGAGAAGATCGGTGCGTAGCCTATAATTATCGATATGACAGCAGAAGACGTTCAGCGTCTGCGCACGGAAACCGGCGCGGGCATTATGGATTGTAAGCGAGCACTAACGGAAACCGGCGGGGATTTTAACGCCGCAAAAGACCGTTTGGCTGCGCAGGGTATAGCGAAGGCAGGGAAGAAAGGCGACCGGGAAACCGGGGAAGGCCATTTGGAAGCGTATATCCATGGCGGGCGCATCGGCGTTTTACTTGAATTGCGTTGTGAGACAGATTTTGTTGCACGTGGTGATTTATTCCGCGAACTGGCGCGCGGTATCGCGATGCATATTTCGGCAACCGACCCCGCGACTACCGAGGAGCTTATGGCGCAGTCCTATGTGCGCGATGAATCCATTACCATTGAAGATTTGATAAAGAGCACCGTGGCGAAGACGGGTGAGAATATCCGCATCGCACGGTTCGTGCGCTACGCCCTCTAATACTTAATTCATGTACGCTTTTCTTTTGCAGATGACATTCGTCACGAGCTTGGCCGTGATGACGTTTATTCTTTTGCGTTCTTTGCCGCGCGTTGCCACGGAGGAGGCGGAGCCGTCGCTCGCCGCGCGGTTTAGCGATTTTTTGAACCAGTTGCCGCTTCACCATATCGACGAACGCATCAATAGTTTTCTTTTTAAGTTCTTGCGGCGTTCCCGCGTATTTATATTAAAGCTTGATAACCGGCTCAGCCGTCATTTGGACCATGTTAAGAAAAGCGGTGAGCAGTCGGCGCATCCTTCCGTGCAGGAGATGATCGACCACGTGCAGGGGGAGGGGAAGGATATTGAATAAAAAGTACGGAGGGACTCGCCTCTCCTTCGCTGCGGCTAAAGGAATGCGGAGGGAAATCTCACTGCTCGTAATTCGCAACCCTTGTGAATTACTGCGCTTTGGAACCCAGCGGTTCCAATACCTCCGCCACGGGAAAACTCCCGTTTTCCCGACCCCTTTCCCGTTCGAGCCCTCCCACAAATAAAATATCCCCTTATGGGGATATTTTATTTGTGGGTACGGAGGGACTCGAACCCCCGAAGTCCAGAGGACGCCTCGTCTACAGCGAGGAGCAATTGCCGCTATGCGACGTACCCGTAGCTTCCTGCGTAGTATATGAAAAAACCGCCCTGCGCGCAACAGGACGGTTCGATTGGAGCCAACGGGATTTGAACCACGTGACCTCCGGCCTCAAGAAGCCGGCGCTCTGCCAACTGAGCTATAGCCCCAAAAAAAGTAGGGAGGCGGAATCCGAATTTGCCTTGCTCGGACTGGAGTATCCATCGTGGCGACGCGAGACATCTTGTCTGTATTGTCATGAAGACATCCGTTCACTGCTAGCGGCCTCCGCCTCCCCGTAAAGAGCGTTTGGAATGCTAAGGGGAATATATCCCTTTACTCCACAAAGAGCAATCCCGTCATCAAGGCGACACCAACGAGTATCGCACCGAGTTGCACGAGCGAGTGGCCGATGCGTTTCGTTTTATGGAGTTCCGGCACGAGGTCGGATCCGGCGATGTAGATGAAGTTGCCGGCCGCGAAGGGAATTATATATTCCGCCGCTCCTTGCACGGCCGTACCGGCAATAAGGGCGGTCACGGCTCCTGCAATTGCAACGAGGCCCGAATAGAAGTTGTAGAGGAACGCCTTACGCTTGCTATAGCCCGCATGGAGTAATATTCCCAAGTCGCCCATCTCGTGCGGTATTTCGTGGAGGATGACGGCGATTGTCGTCGCAATACCCGCTGGCATACTTACAAGCCAGCTTGCGGCGATAATCGCACCGTCCAAGAAGTTGTGCGTGCCGCTCGCGACTAAGCTCAGCGCCCCTACGGGTAGCGGTGCGTCTTTGCAGTCTGCATCGTGCTCATGGATGTGTTCATGGTGCCAGTGAAAAAACTTTTCGAGTATAAAGAGGAAGACGATGCCGAGGAGTATCCATAGCGACGGCTGCCATATGTCGCTTTCGAACGCGTCGGGGATGAGATGGAGGAAGGCGTCACCGAAGAGTGCGCCTACCGAAAGGCTTACGAGCACAAAGATTAAGGAGTTGCCCGTTTTTTTAGAAAGCAGTAATAACCCTGCCAAAAGCGGCAGGCAGGATACTATCGCGACACTTGCGAGGGCGTATAATTCCATGGTCATGATGCTGTACATAATCTCGTATTTTTGCTAAATTGTACAGGATTGATGAGGGTTTGGGTTATTTGCAGGAAAGCGAGGGTTCTAGGTATAACGCCAGTGTAGCTCAATGGCAGAGCAATACTTTTGTAAAGTAGAGGTTGGAGGTTCGACTCCTCTCACTGGCTCCAAAAAAATATATGCATGAGAAAATACATTTCGTCGGTATCGGGGGGATCGGCGTAAGCTCGCTTGCGCGGTATTATCTCGCTAAAGGCGCGCGGCTTTCGGGGTCGGACTTAGCTGAGTCGGACTTGGTGCGTGAATTAGCGGCCGAGGGAGTTATCATGCGCATCGGCCACCACTCAGACAACCTTTTGCGCGACGTTTCGCGCGTAATCTATTCTGCAGCTGCGAAAGAAGATAATCCGGAGTTAAAGGAGGCGCGGCGCCGTGGGTTACCCTGCATGACATATGCCGAAGCTTTAGGAGAGCTTACCAAGCAATATATTACAATCGGCGTTTCAGGTGCGCACGGCAAGTCTACCACCACCGCGCTTTTGTCTTTAATGCTTGTGCATGCGGGGCTCGACCCTACGGTTATTATCGGCACGCGCCTTGCGGAATTTGGCGGTAAAAACGTACGCATCGGCAAGAGCCGGTATTTGGTAATAGAGGCGGATGAATGGAATAAATCGTTTTTCCACTACGCGCCCGCCATAGCGGTAATCACTAACGTGGACGCGGAGCATTTGGATACGTACAAAAACCTTGCAGGCGTTATTAAGGCGTTTAATAAGTACGTCACGGGCCTACCTAAGGAGGCAACGGTGGTCGTTAACGCGCAGGATAAAAATACGATTGCAGCGATAAAGGGCTGTAAGCGCACGGTTATTAAATTCAACGAAAAGAATAAGCGTATGGTGAAATGGCCGCTCGAAGTTGCAGGTCAGTTTAATCAGTTAAATGCAGAGGCGGCGTACCGCGCGGCGGCAGTGCTCGGCGTTACGCGTAAAGATGCTGCGGAGGCGGTGGCGAAGTTTCGCGGTTCGTGGCGCCGTATGGAGCCGCT
>JAHFLO010000021.1 GCA_023244855.1 Candidatus Harrisonbacteria bacterium
AAATTTCATCACAACGCGCGCTTCTTTCTCACCTTCTTCCGCGGTAGGTGCTTCATCCTCATGATATGCCTCGAGCATTGCGACAAGCACCGTGCGGTCTAAGCCGAACGTCGGCTCTATCACGTGCGGCAAAAACTTTTCGCTCGTTTCGGGGTCGGTGTAACGCATATCTTTTCCACTCGCATCCATATGGTTCTTCAAATCAAAATCTGTACGGTACGCAAGGCCGTACAATTCTTTGCGACCAAACGGATAGTCGTATTCAATATCTATCGTGCGCTTCGAGTAGTGTGCGCGCTCGCCGTCCTCAATATCGTGCACGTAGTAATGCTCTTTTGTAACGCCGCAGTGCGCGAGCCACGCATGCATTTCTTGCAACCAATATTCAAAATGTTTTTCCCATTCCACTTCGCGCACGAAGTACTCGAATTCCATTAAGTCGAACTCGCGCGTGCGGAATATAAAGTTACCAGGGGTTATTTCGTTACGGAACACGCGCCCTTGTGCGGCGATGCCAAAGGGCAGGCGACGGCGCATTGTCTGAGCCACGGCCGGAAAATCGACGAACATGCCCTGCGCTAACTCGCCACGCAAATACGCTTGTGACTGCGCGTCTTCGGTAGCACCCAAAAAAGTCTTAAATAAAAGGTTAAACTGCCGCGCAGCACTAAGCTCACCACCGCACGATGGGCACTTTTCCGCTTCAATTTGATCGGCGCGAAAACGCTCGTGGCATTTTTTGCATTCCACTAGTGGATCAGCAAACTGCTTAACGTGGCCGGAGGCCTCCCATACCTTCGGGCTCATCACGAGCGCGGCGTCGATTCCCACCATGTCCGTGCGCTGCCGCACGAAACGGCTCCACCACTCGTCTTTGATATTCTTTTTAAGTTCAGTGCCAAGCGGGCCGTAGTCCCACGAATTAGCTAAGCCGCCGTAAATCTCCGAACCGGCAAAAATAAAGCCGCGCCGTTTCGCTAAATTCGTTATTTTTTCCATCAAGTCCATGCGTTTTTATACCACGCAATCCGTTACTGAACAATTCCCTGCCCTACCGCTGTTGCGTCGTCGGGTAACGCCGTCGTTACTTCCGGTGCCGAGGAATGGATAACCACACCCGTAAAGTCATCAGTGGCAGACAAGTCCGTACTACCTAAAAGCGGCGCGTTCTTCCCTTTCATATCCACGGTCGGCACGCTCGATAATTGAAACACCGCTTCTGGCGCAGTGCCTATCAACCCCGTCGTTGCCGAAATCCTGTCGAGCTTCCACACCACCTCGCGCGTGCCAGCGTCATACGTCGGTTTCGTATCCACATTAGACTTCGCCTTATCCGTAAACGTAACGCCCTGCGGCAATTTGGCGCGCACCGTAACGCCGCGCACGTCCGTAGCATAATTCACGAGCTTCCAATGCACGGTATATTCCGTAAGGTTGCCCACGCGCGGCGGCATCACCCCCTTATTAACAATGCCGGAGGCCGCGTCGCGGAAATAGCCGGATGCAGTAACGTCAGTCCGGCCCATAAGTTTTGTTTCATAGTCCAGTGACCCTACAGTAGCGCCGGACACTACCTCGCCATGCACCTTCAAAACGAAATTGCGATCCCCGAGGCGGCGAATGCCGTAATCACTTTTTACTTTCACGGTAAAGCCCACGGACCCGCCTTCGCTACTGGGTTTAGCCACATGCCACGAAATACGCGGTATGCCGTCCTTGCCACGGCCCACTATGCCGCCATCCGCAGGCACCACGGTGGCCATATCGAAGAACGGTGAAAAAAGATCAGCTGTGATAGTAATGCCGCTTTTCGCTGGCGTCAGGCCGTCCATAGTATAGGAGAGCGTATACGCAAGCGTGTCGCCCGTACGGGCAACATAATCCGGCTGGTCGTTCACATCCATCACGAGCGCTAAGGGAGCGGCCGTAACTTCGACTGATGTCCCCGCCGCAGCTATAGGGTATTTAGCGGCGCCGTTTGCCCGCGCTACAGAAACCCCAAACTGCGCGGTACCTACTTCCGTAAAACGCCCTTTTATGAGGATACTGTCCGCCGAGCCGCGCTTTAAGCCGCCGATATTCCACGTACCATCACCCACATCCGCTTCCGCACTTGCCGAAGTAAAAATAAACGAACGCGGGTAGCTGGCCTTCACAACGAGACCGTCTAAATCCTCACCTGTTTTATTGGCATACGTTATGGAAATCTCGGCTTCTTCCCCGCTTGCAGCCTTCTCGGGCGCCGTGATCGTTACTTCGAAGCCAGAGGTGATTATGGGCGGTAGCCATTCTTCCGCTTTTTGGAATATTGCCGAACTGCCGCCTTGGACGTATGAGAGTTCAGCCACGAACGCCACGGGATTTTCCGCAACCGGCGTTGGTTCTTCGCCTTTTCCTACGGCGCCGTACCCATCCACCGCATTCATTTCGCCCTTCGGCGCCTCAGCAACCGCCATTACGGTAAACGGAATTTCCGTAAACGAGCCGATGCCTACATCGCCGATCTGTTTCGTTATAAAACTGCCGCCCGACGCACCCCCTATAAAAATAAATCCCGCGGGGAGCGTAAGCGAAAGCGAAGCGCTCTTCCATACCGCCGCGGAAGAGTTGCCTACCCCCACCGTAAGCTCAAAGGGCGCGCCATAGCTGATCTTTTCCGGCCCCTTGAATACGATTTGCACGCCTTCCGCAGAACCGCCCGCGAACAAAAAATAATATGCCCCGCCTGCGACGAGGGCGACTCCCACAATCCATCCCCAAAAGCCTTTCATGTAAAATTAATCGTAACCGAGGTTACAAGCACACGCAATCCGCTACTGCAGCACGCTGGGGCACGCAGCTACGGCAAAGGAAGAGCTGGGTACGGAACGAAAAATAATCAGGGCTGCCGCCACACCATTCGCACGCAGCAAACGTCGGGTCGTACCCTAAAGCCGCAAGGAGCGCCCGCGGCGGGGGTGAAACTTTCTCTGCAAGGAGCGCCCACAGCTCCTCATCCGGCTCCCATTCGGGCGCGAGCTCGCGCACGATACGCGCGTTCATAAGCGAAGTAAGCGGTAACTTGTCGAACCGCAACGCGTCGATAAGCATCGGTAAGTGGTTCTTTTGCACGAAACGCACCGTACTTACAGAGAGCGGCTCCAAATGTGCACCGAGCTTCGAAGTAATCTTACGCGCACTTACCGCCTTTGCGAGGATCTTACCCGAATCTTTCGTAAACAAATGCACGCGCACATGCGCGTCGGTGGTAAATTCCTTATCCAAAACGATAGCCTGCGTTACTTGTTCGAGCACCGGTTTTCCACTATCATATCCCCATACAGCGGGTATCGTATAGTGGCTATTACTACAGGTTTCCAACCTGTCGAGAGGGGTTCGATTCCCCTTACCCGCTCCAACTAAAAACACCCCATATGGGGTGTTTTTAGTTGGAGTAGATACGAGGGGGAATCGAACCCCGAAGGCGACGTTCGAATTCATCCCGATCCGCCCGCTGGCGGAGAGGTTAGAATTCGAAAAGGAGTGCCGGAGGGAAACGAAGTGACGAAGGCGATTCAATATCTTTACCCCTTACCCGCTCACCTTTGCGCCCACAAATAGAAAGGCCCGAGCGCATGACACGCTCGGGACCTCGCCTGACCCTATCCCCAACCCAAACACCGGCCAATGATCACCCACGCAAGCGATCCACCCAGCACTCCGAAAAACAAGAGCACTCCCCACAACGGCATTTCCCGATCCGCCCATCGCACCCGCCTCAAAGACCTGCTCATGGCTACGCTCCTTGACCCAAAGAGCAATCCGTTTACAGCCGGAACGCACCGGCCGCTGCTGAATATAAGAGTACTCCTTGGAGGAGAAATAATGAAGTCTAGAAAAGAATCGACCGGCTAAAATCTACCAAGTATCAGCGCCACGGACTCGCCTCTTCCTCGTTGCGACTCGGTCGAGATCGCCCTTTTTTCGACTAAGCCTTCGGGGCTTAGGGAAAAAACGGTGACCTTCGGTTCGAGTCCTCCTTCAGGAGGCATACTAAAATACCCCCCATTAAGGGGGTATTTTAGTATGTGCCCAGGAGAGGACTCGAACCTCCATGCCTTGCGGCGCTACCACCTCAAGGTAGTGCGTCTGCCATTTCGCCACCTGGGCTTCAACCGTATTAGCATATAGGAAACCCCTTAGATTTTCAATCAAAAAATCCCCGAAGGGATTTTTTGCTACTTTGCCGCCTTCACTACTTTCGCCGTCTTGCCGGCGATCTTACGCATCTTCTCACGCGCTTTCTTGGGCGATACGTCGCGCAGATAGTAGAGCTTGGAACGGTGGACCTTCTTCGGCGAGCTTACAATCTCAACCTTAGAAATAAGCGGCGAGTGGAGCGGGTAGAGCTTTTCGACGCCTTCGTCTGCAATAACCGCGCGGACGGTGAAAGTCGCGCCCGGCTCGTCGCCGTGCTTACGCGCAAGGACGATACCCGAAAACACGCTCATGCGCACCTTCGGCGCTTTGCCGTCGGGCTTCTTGGCTTTCGCGCCCTTCTTTACCGCAACGACCACCTCCTTGATTATCTCGTGGACGCGGACTTCGGCTCCGGGCTTAATTTGGTCGGCAATAGCCTTATCCATATATGTCTCCATATAGTACACGATATTTGCCTTTTGCGCAACTTGCCTTAGGGCGGGCCGGCTGATAGGGTCAAGATAGGACGTTTACCCGCCGGCATGCCGTATCGCTCGTGATATGGTTGAAGGAATCCAGCGGAATATACCCATGGAGGGGTGATTCGCAGATGACATATAGTCTGTCGCAAACGGGACAGTCCGTTTGGGGCCCTTTGAAGAAAGGACCTTCTGCGCGCACCATATCCTTACGCGCACTATTTTGGGAAACACTCGAACGAAGGGGCAAATGAGGAAGTTGGCAAACTATACCCCTCATGCGTCCATAGCCCCCATCCTTCGGGGGCTTCCTTTTTTTATAATAAGATGTTATAGTAACTTCAGTACCCGGACAGAAGCGGATGTCTTCGCTTGAATCCCTGCAGGGAAAGACAATTTGAAAAAGATTGCTAATGGAACGGAGACTTATGCTTTTTCGCAAGAACCCCCTCATGACCCAAATCTGAAACGTTTATGTCAGCCAAGGGCGCGGATCCCGCCCTTGGTTTTTTATTTGATAAGCAAAGCAAGTTCTTCCGGCATATCCGCGCTTATGGTGAGCCTATTGCCGCGCGGCGTGGGAAATTCAATAGAGTCGGCATGTAAAAATTGCCGGCTTATTTGTATAAGTGGTTTTTTAGAGCCATAGAGCGCATCGCCCACGATAGGGCAATTAATTGAAGCCATATGCACGCGTATCTGGTGGGTTCTCCCCGTACGCGGCGATACGCGCATTAAGGATACCTGCGTGCCGCCTATCTCGAACGTTTTTATAACCTCGTAATCCGTCACGGCATCCTTCACCATCTTCGCGTTCTTCA
>JAHFLO010000006.1:0-8626 GCA_023244855.1 Candidatus Harrisonbacteria bacterium
TTGCCGCGGCGTTCATGGGATCCCTATCCCTTTGACCCGGAAGGTCAGGTAATCTCAAAGGACTTAGAAAAGGCTCGTTAACGGCGTGTTCTAATTCCGGAATTAATTGCCCAGCTAACGGGCCGCTGGAATAAACGCTCGAAGAATAATGCCACGGACTTTGGCATAAAGGGTTTGGTATAGGACGATCCATAGGATCCTTCCTCTCAGTTATGATGACTTTTTTCTCCTTATGCGTGCCGCATGAATTAGGATTCGGCACCGGCGGATTCCAATCATCCATATGGCCATACGGATCATTCGCCCCGCCCGGCGTCATCTGTGCCATCGCAACCCCAAACGACGTTAAAAATAAAACGGATACAAGTAATTTTTTCATAAGTACTATAAGTATACGCCTATAGAAATTAAAACAGGTGTGGATAACTCAATTATTTCAACGTACTGCCCATTAGCATGCCGTTCGCCCAATAGTAGCCGCTGTCGCCTGCAGGAAGAATATCGTACGTTGCCGTAC
This sequence comes from Candidatus Harrisonbacteria bacterium, assembly GCA_023244855.1. Classification (GTDB taxonomy): domain Bacteria; phylum Patescibacteriota; class Minisyncoccia; order UBA6257; family UBA11618; genus CALRGO01. The sequence goes on from JAHFLO010000006.1 coordinate 518, forward strand.
CCTCATACGCCTTCACTGCCACGCTTTTTACTATTGATCCGTTATATGTATCACCAACCCTCAAACCGCCGACCGTCTTTCCGTTTGCCGTAGGGTGGGAAGCGGATACGTCGAGCGCACGGCCGTCGGCCAAAACCAAATGCACAACGCGGTGGTTCGGGGCCGGAACACGCGAAACCCGTATGAGCGGACGCACGACACGGCCACCCCCTTCGTCTACAGTCCATACAATATCACCCACGCGCAAATCCGTAACGGGCACGTCACCGATGGGAGTCGCTATTACGGACGTCGAAGAAAGACATCTCGCTTCATGGCACGACGGACTGCCGTTCGTGCAATGCATTTCAATAAGGCCGCCTACCGGACTCACATCCTCGCACTTCGGCGTATCCGGAGTATTATGGCAATCCGAATCATTATCGCATTTCCGACCCCTTACGCACCGGCTTATTTGCGAATCAATGCACTTTCCCTCCAGAAATCGGCAACCAAGCGCCGTACATTTTCTAGCCCTCTCATTGTCATTCAAATCAAGATCGTTAATACGGCCGCACTGATTCTGAGGTTGCGGACATGCGCGGAATACAGTCCTTGGCATATTGATATATACCTTAGTGCAATATGATTTTGCGGTAGCGCCGGTACACTCCTTTTTATCCATGCAAAACGGCTTAGTAGAGGTGAATTCACATTTTGGGCGGCAATTCATACCTAAATAACTGCTTCCGATACAATCGTCTCTTCGTTCCCAACATGATCCTTTCTGACCCGTATTAGCCTTGGCGCAATAATCCTGATTACCCTTTAAATAGAGGCAATGATGGGCATTGCCAAAAAAAGATCCACCCTCATATCTGTAACCTAAAGATGATACAGGCTTACAACCCGAGAAAACTTCTTCATTGATCGTCTGCGGGCATAACCCTCCTTGCCCGCCGGAGTATCGCTCCATCATAAGGCGGTACGAATCAATCGATATGCCGCCCGGAGTCATTTGAGCGACAGCCACGCCGAACGAAGCGAGGAATAATGCAGAAATAATTACTTTTTTCATATAATTACCCTAAGTATATCCCCGCGCAGGAGATGCGAATCTGTGGATAACTTTAAATAATGAAGTTAATGAGACGGTTGTGTACGAAGATGACGCGCTTCGGGGCGCCGTCTACGGCCGCAAGCCTTACGGCTTCTGCTTCGTCTATCCCCTTCGGGGCTTTAATGACACGCTTCGTTTTACCGTTTATTTGGATTACCAAGTCGAACTCGTCTTCTTCTATAAACTTAGCGTCCCATACGGGCCATGCGGATTTATGTATGGAGCCTTCACCATTTAACATCCCCCACAACTCCTCCGTTATATGCGGCGCGAAAGGCGCGAGGAGTTTTAAAAACGTCTTTACGTCTTCCGCTACCGGCTCCCCTGCCTCGAGTTCACGCAATAATATCATCATCGCACTTATCGCCGTGTTATATTTTAAGTCCGCAATGTCTTCCGTAACTTTCTTTATCGTCTTATGAATTGCCTTCTGCAAAGCGCCGTTCGACCCCGCAGTAAGATTGCCTAACACTAAAACCCATACGCGGTTCAAAAACCGGTATATCCCCATCACGGACTCGTCACGGAAGTCCCCGCCCTGCGAAAAGGGCGCAAGGAACATCAAGTACGTGCGCAAGGTGTCTGCGCCGTACCGCTCGATATACTCGTCGGGATTTATTACATTCCCTTTCGACTTAGACATCTTCGCGCCTTCTTTTATCAAAAGGCCGTGCGCGCGGAATACCGTAAACGGCTCTTCAAAGTCCACATACCCCATGTCATGCAGCGCCATCGTCACGAAACGGGAATACAAAAGGTGTAAAACGGAATGCTCCGCCCCGCCGATATACATATCAACCGGAAGCCAATCCTTTATGCGCTCGGGACTGAACGGAACCTCGGTAGTGCACGCATCAGGATACCGCAAAAAATACCACGACGAATCGAGGAACGTATCCGACACATCCGTCTCGCGCCGGGCTTTGCCACCGCACTGCGGGCACGTAGCTTCGTAAAACGATTTTACGGAAGCTAAGGGCGACTTACCCGTACCTTCGGGCCTGAAGTTTTTCACGCGCGGCAAAAGCACCGGCAACTCGCTCTCCGGCACCGGCTGCCAGTCGCACTTTTCGCAATGAATCATTGGGATAGGCGGACCCCAGTACCGCTGGCGGGAAATAAGCCAATCACGCAGGCGGAAACGCGTTTCTTTTTTACCGCCGCATTTTTTAAGCGCTTCGTCGTACGGCAATAACGGCGCGTCGCTTACATAAATACCATGCGCCTCCGCAAACGCCCTGTCGCGCTCGTCGTGTGCCGGCACGCCCATCACGGCTGCCGTACCATAATCTGCCACTACGTAGTCCGTAGCGTATACGGGCAATTCTGCTCCCGTTACCGGATGCACGGCAATCTTTCCCGCATAAATGCTCCCATGCGCCACGGCGATGAACGTAACGCCCATTATCGTATCCGGTCGCGTGGTAAACACCTTCAGTTCGCCACCGTCTTTCAACTTAAAGGTAATTTCAGCCCCTTCAGACTTCCCTATCCAGTTCCTCTGGGCGATTTTCACTTTTTCGCTCCAATCGAGCGCATCCAGATTCTTCAACAGCTTTTCCGCGTAGTCCGTAATCTTAAAAAACCACTGCTCCAGTTCTTTTTTGATAACGGCGCTGCCGCAGCGCTCGCATTTTCCTCCCTCCGCCTGCTCGTCTGACAATACCGTAAGACAGCTCGTACACCAATTCACTTCCGCCTTCTTGCGGTACGCCAAACCCTTCTTGAACATCTGGATAAAGAGCCACTGCGTCCATTTGTAGTATTCGGGGTTATACGTCTCCACCTTTTCGTCCCACGCGAAGCCGTTGCCGATGGAATCCATCTGCTTATAAAACCGCTTTTCGGAAACTTTGGCTTGGGCGGCTGGATGTGCGCCGATCTTCATGGCGTAGTTTTCTGAATGTATGCCGAAGCCATCGAGGCCGATAGGCTCGAATACATCGTGCCCCTGCATGCGCTTCGCGCGGCCGTAAATATCCGCCCCCGTAAACGCGTACATATTCCCCACGTGCAGGCCCTCGGCCGAGGGGTACGGGAACATCATCAGGTTATAAAACGGCTTTTTAGCGCTCGCAAAATCCGGCTCATAAAGCTTGTCGACCGTCCACTTCTTTTGCCATTTCTTTTCGATTTTCTGCGGATTGTATTTCATAACCCCTATTCCCGTGGATTCTAACAGATATTTAAAGGAAAAAGAAAAATCCGCGCCTTTCGGGCACGGATTTTTCTTTTTCTAAAACTAATCTTATACGGGCACTTCTACCGCATCGTCTCCCGAGGCGTGCGCTTTTTCGATAATACGCTCGTTGTGCTTTTCGTTTAAGCCGGTACCTACGGGGATCAGGCGGCCGATGATGACGTTTTCCTTCAATCCACGGAGGTAGTCAACCTTACCTTCTACCGAAGCGTTCACGAGGATACGCGCGGTGGTCATGAAGGATGCTGCCGAGAGGAAGCTTTCCGTCGAAAGCGCCACCTTCTGAATGCCCCAGAGCAAACGCTTGCCCTTTGCAGGCTGGCGGCCTTCGCGCTTCAACATACGGTTAACCTCGAAGAAGCGGGACTTTTCGACAACATCACCCGTGATGAATACCGAATCCCCCTGCTCCTTGATTTCAACACGCGAGAACATCTGGCGTACGATGATTTCGATATGCTTGTCGTTGATCGGCGTGCCTTCTGCGGCGTAAATGCTCTGTACTTCGTTAACGATATAGCGCTGTACGTCTACCGACTCCTTCAAGGCGAACATTTCCTTCAAGTCCACGTTGCCTTCGCAGAGCTGATCACCCTTCTTTACCTCCGCGCCTACCGTAACGTACGTCTGAGCCGAACGCGGGATAGAATACTCCGCCTGCTTCGTCTTGCCCTTTACGGACGTCGGCGTAAACGTGTTGATCTTCACTACCTTCGCCAAACCCTTTTCTTCGATCGACTCTACCGTACCGTCATCCTGCACGAGGAACGCGCGACCCTTCGGCGAACGCGCTTCGAACAATTCTTCAATACGAGGCAAACCGTGCGTGATGTCAGCGCCTGCTACACCACCAGCGTGGAACGTACGCATAGTAAGCTGCGTACCTGGCTCCGAAATAGACTGTGCGGCGACAATACCTACTGCACCGCCGATAGCGATCGGTTCGTTTTTACCCAAGTCGTAGCCGTAGCAGTTAGCACATACGCCGTAAATTGTTTTACAGGTTACGAGCGAGCGGATCTTTACCGAATCAATGCCCTCCGCGGCGTCTATGGCCTCTGCCATTTCGCGGTCGATAATCTCCCCTGCAGAAACGATCTTCTTCTTGCCGACCATAATGTCGTTCAAAGACGTGCGGGAGAACAAGCGCATAGAGAACGGAAGACCGATCTTTTTCGCATCGCTGCGGAAAATATCGATACCTTCTTTCGTGCCGCAGTCCTGTTCGCGAATCACGACGTCTTGGCTTACGTCTACCAAACGGCGAGCGAGATAGCCGGCTTGGGCGGTCTTTAAAGCGGTGTCAGTCGTACCCTTACGCGCACCGTGGGTAGAAATGAAGTACTCGAGAACGTTGTGGCCTTCTTTAAGCGAAGTCTTAACGGGAAGTTCCAAAACGTCGCCACGCGGGTTCTGCACCAAACCCTTCATACCGACGAGCTGTACGGACTGGGACCACGAACCACGAGCACCAGAATCGATAATGGAATATACCGAGCTGTGTGGATGGAATGTCTTCGTGGTAACAATCTGCTTAATTTTTTCCTTCGCGCGGATCCAAATTTCGATAACCTTTGCGCGACGTTCTTCATTAGTGAGCAATCCGTCGCCGAACTGCGTGCGGACTACTGCTTCTTCTTTGGTCGCCTCCGCTAAAATGTCTTCTTTCTCTACCGGCAAGATAAGGTCGTCCATACCCCACGAGATACCCGACTTAGAAGCGTACTCAAAACCGATGCGCTTGATTTCGTCCAAATGGATTGCAGTTACGGGGATACCGTACTCGTTAATAAGCTTGCCGATCAAGGTCGATAGACGCTTCTTGTTCATCGTTTCGTTGATGTACGGGTGGCCTTCCGGCAACACTTCGTTAAAGAACATGCGGCCCATGGAGGTTTCGATGCCCTCGATAGTCACCGCGGCGTTAACGGCAATGACGTCGTGGTTGTGCGCGATAATTGCCTCGCTCTTCGTCGTGAACTTCTTGCCGGATCCTTTCGCTTCGGGGTTCACCTTCGTAAGGTAGTAGCAGCCCAAGACCATGTCCTGCGCAGGGACAGCAATCGGGTCGCCGGTGCCGGGCTTCAACAAGTTGCCAGACGCAAGCATGAGCTCGGTCGCTTCTTTCTGTGCTTCGTCGGTAAGCGGCAAGTGCACGGCCATCTGGTCGCCGTCGAAGTCCGCGTTGAAAGCGGTACAGACGAGTGGCGGCACACGGATTGCCAAGTCTTCGATCAAGAGCGGCTGGAAGGCTTGGATACCGAGGCGGTGCAACGTCGGGGCGCGGTTAAGCAAAACCTTGCGGCCCTCAATCACCTCTTCGAGGATTGCCCAGATTTCGGGCGACGCCTGTTCTATAAGGCGGTTGGCGTTGCGGATGTTGTGTGCCATACCGCGTTCCAAAATTTTAGAAATAACGAACGGCTTGAAGATTTCGAGCGCCATCTTCTTCGGCAAGCCGCACTGGTGCAAGTGAAGCTCGGGGCCGACGACGATAACGGAACGGCCGGAGTAGTCCACGCGCTTACCTAAGAGGTTTTGGCGGAAGCGGCCCTGCTTACCCTTTAACATGTCTGCAAGCGAGCGAAGTGGGCGGCGCTGTACCGAAAGCTGCTGCGAGCCGAGGCGCGCGCTGTTATCTACAAGCGAATCCACTGCCTCCTGCAGCATACGCTTTTCGTTCGTCATGATGATCTCCGGCGCCTTCAATTCCATAAGCCGCTTCAAGCGGTTGTTGCGGTTGATAACGCGGCGGTAGAGGTCGTTTAAGTCAGATGTTGCGTAACGGCCGCCGTCGAGGGCTACCATCGGGCGCAAATCAGGCGGAAGCACGGGGAGCACGGTCATAATCATCCACTCGGGGCGGATACCACTGCGTGCCATGCCGGTAATGAGCTTAACGCGGCGAAGCAAGCGCGCTTTCGCTGCCGGCTCCTTTACGCGGTCGGCGTCTTTCGCGGCTTGGTCGGCCAAGGCGTCCACGTCCGCGTTCTCCAAAATCTTACGCACTGCAGCTGCACCACTGCCGGCCGTAAACACGTGGCCGAAGCGCCGTGCGAGGTCGTAGTATTCCGCTTCTTGCAAAATATAACCGGGGGCGAGGTTCGTGAGTTGATCTTTTACAGAATCAGCCGCGGCCTCGAGGGCTTCTACCGAAGCGCCTTCTTCTTTCATCGTCTTCCGGCGCGCTTTCACCTCGCGGCTGATTTCTTCAATCGCGGTTTTGCGCGCGTCTTCGTTTACCGAGATAACTATGTAGGAAACGTAGTAAATAACCTTCTCGAGCTTCGAGATAGGCACGTCGAGGAATAAACCAATCTTCGACGGGATGTTGCGCAAAAACCAAATGTGCGCCACAGGGACCGCAAGGTCGATGTGGCCCATGCGCTCGCGGCGGACGGCTGCACGGGTAACTTCCACACCACACTTGTCGCACGTTATGCCGCGGTAGCGAATACGGCGGTACTTGCCGCAATAACATTCCCAGTCCTTTGTGGGGCCGAAAATACGCTCGGAAAACAGACCGTCCTTTTCCGGACGCTGGGTGCGGTAGTTGATTGTTTCGGGCTTGATAACTTCGCCGTACGACCACGCGCGGATGTCCTCAGGGGACGCGAGCTTCATCTTAATGCCGTTCAGTGCCATAGTTTTGGTTTTATTCCGTTATAGGTTTAATTTCGGCACCCTCGACTATCGTGCCTGCCGGTTCCCCCTCCGTGACGACTATCTCGTCTGCCGGATCCGCTTTTTCAAGCAGCTCCACGCCAAGCCCCAACGCCTTTAATTCGGAAACAAGCACGTTGAACGCCGCAGGCATATTCGGCTTCTGGATGTGCTGGCCCTTAATGATGGATTCGTACACGGACGCCCTGCCGGAAACGTCGTCCGACTTAATGGTAAGCATTTCCTGCAACGTGTGGGCGGCGCCATAGCCTTCAAGCGCCCAGACTTCCATTTCGCCGAAGCGCTGGCCGCCGAAGTGCGCCTTGCCGCCGAGCGGCTGCTGCGTGATGAGCGAATACGGCCCGATGGAACGCATGTGAATCTTGTCTTCGACCAAGTGGTTTAACTTCAAAATATAAATGATGCCGACGGTGACGTTGCGCGCAAACTTCTCGCCCGTGCGGCCGTCAAAGAGCTCAACTTGGCCGGATTCCGGCAAGCCCGCCTTTTTCAGCTCCGCTTTGATCTGGCCTTCGGTTGCGCCCGAAAGAGCGGGGGTTACTGCGCGGTAGCCGAGCTTCTTAGCCGCCCACCCGAGGTGAGTTTCTAAAATCTGACCGAGGTTCATACGCGAGGCGACACCGAGCGGGTTCAAAATAATGTCTACCGGCGTACCGTCTGCGAGGTACGGCATGTCTTCCACGGGGCGTACCTGCGAAATAACACCCTTGTTACCGTGGCGGCCGGCGAGCTTGTCGCCCGCGCGCACCTTACGCAACTGCGCGACTTCTACCTGCACGCGCTTGATGATTCCCGGCTCAAGCTTGTCGCCGCGTTCGCGCGAGAATACTTTAACGCCGATAACGCGGCCGTGTTTGCCATACGAAGTGGTAAGCGAAGTGTCTTTGACGTCACGTGCCTTTTCGCCGAAGATGGCGCGAAGCAAACGCTCTTCGGACGTAAGTTCGGACTCACCGCGCGGCGAAATCTTGCCGACCAAGTAGTCACCCGAGTGCACTTCGGCGCCGATGCGAATAACGCCGTCTTCGTCGAGGTTCTTAAGCTTTTCTTCCGAAACGTTCGGTATGTCGGGCGTTGTCATCTCTGGCCCAAGCTTCGTGTCGCGAACATCGCAGTAATAATCTTC
>JAHFLO010000006.1:8726-22945 GCA_023244855.1 Candidatus Harrisonbacteria bacterium
ACGTTCGGTTCGCCCATGATACGAGCTTCAACGATTTCGTCGTCCTTATTGTCCGTCGAAAGGTCTACGCCGCCGTGGGCGATTTTTGCCTTTTCTTCGTCCAAGGCATTAAGCCACTTCGTTTCGTTCGTCGCCACGCCGTTTTTCACCACGCGGTACGGGGTTTCGATAAAGCCAAATTCGTTGACGCGCGCGAAGCTCGCCAAGTGGTTAACGAGACCGATGTTTACACCTTCAGGCGTTTCGATGGGGCAAATGCGGCCATAGTGCGAGTGGTGCACGTCGCGCACTTCGAAGCCGGCACGCTTCTGCGTAATACCGCCCGGACCCATAGCCGAAATACGGCGCTTGTGCTCGATTTCGGACAAGGGGTTAATCTGGTCCATGAACTGCGAAAGCTGGGAAGACGAGAAGAATTCCTTGACGATACTCATCAAGGCGCGCGCGCTGATAAGCTGAGACGGAGTAAGCGTTTCGAGCTCCAACGTAGACATTCTGTCTTGTATAATGCGGCGCTGCTTGGCTAGGCCTAAGCGCAAGCGGTTCTGCAAAAGTTCGCCCACAGGGCGCAAGCGGCGGTTGCCCAAGTGGTCGATGTCGTCAGACGACGCCGTCTGCTCGGCGTTCAGCCTGATGATTTCTTTGAATATGAGAATAAGATCTTCCTTGGTTAAGATCTTCGAGTCGCCTTCTTTGGCCTTACCTAAGCGCTGGTCCATTTTAAAGCGGCCGACGCGCGACAAGCTATAGCGGTCCGTGCGCTGGAACATGCCATCGATAAGGCCTTTGGCATTTTCAACGGTTGCTAAATCCCCCGGCCGGATGCGGCGGTAAATTTCGATATACGCCTCTTCGGCGCTCTTCGCTACATCTTTTTTAAGCGTCGGCTTAATGGCTTCGCCGAAGGTCTTCAAAATCTCGTCGCTCGAATCCATGCCGAATACGCGCAGCAAATCCGTTGCCGGCACTTTGCGGTGGCGGTCGATCTTCACGCCGATCATGCCATCCGGCTCCGTTTCAAACTCAAGCCACGCCCCTTGGTACGGAATGACCTTCGCACCGAAGAGCTTCTTACCGCGATAGCCGTGCGCAATGAAGTACACGCCGGAAGAACGGATAAGCTGGGAAACGACCACACGCTCGATACCGTTGATAATAAAAGACCCGCGCTTCGTCATCACGGGGAAATCGCCGAAATATACCTCCTGAACCTTTTCGTCGCCAGTCTTTGCGTTTACGAGCTTCATCGTCACGCGAAAAGCCGCCTCGTACGTAAGGTCCTTAAACTTGGCGTATTCTTCGTCGCACTTCGGCTCGTCGAAAGTAAAATCGGTAAAGTGGAGCTCTAAATCCTTGCCGGCATAGTCTTTAATAGGCGAAATTTCTTCGAAAAGTTCCTTAAGACCCTTCGTAACGAGCCATTCGTACGAATTGATCTGCGCCTCGGCGAAGTGCGGCTGGTTTAACAACGTGCCGCGAAACTTCGAGAAATTCTTTACCGGTATGTTTATTGACATTCTTGTACGGGGTTAATGATATTTTTGCCTGTTTTCATTATGCTCCTCCAATGTTTCCGCGAAGATGAGCCTGCCGGTCTTCGGGTTCGAAATATAATAGAGATTATCGGTGCTTTTGGGGGTAAGTGCCGCGCGAAACGCGTCCTCCCCCGGGTTTGCAATCGGGGCTATAGGCAAACCGCCATGCATGTACGTATTGTACGGGCCGTCCTCTGCCAAGTCCGCCTTTGTAAGAATCCGGTCATTCTCACGGCAGGTAAGGTACGCGCCTTTGCACTTCACGTATACATTCGCGGCGTCGAGCTGGAGCGGCATGCCGATTTTAAGCCGTTCGTAGATGACGGATGCCACTGCTACGCGGTCTTTCGGGTAGCGCGCCTCCTTTTCTATAAGCGAAGCGACTATAAGCGCCTTTGCTTTTTCGGCTACGGAAAGGTGCGCGGTTAAAGGGCCGACAACTTTCTCAAAATGCGCCTGCATAGTACGCGCCACGTCTTTTGCCGGCGTACCGGCTGAAAACGTATACGTATCGGGAAACAGGAGTCCTTCTAAGGTTTTTTCCTGTTTTCCGTTATATTCAATGAGCTCGCCTTTAGCGATAACCCCGTGCACTGCGAGCATGTGGTCAATATCCACAAGCGTCGCGCCTTCAGGAATCGTGACTTTGACGGCGGGGTTGCCCGCTACGAGCAATTTCACGATATCCTTGCCGCGCGATACAACCGGAATCTGGTAGACGCCGGGCTTGAACCGCGATGCCGCACCCGTTATCAGGCTGTAGATTTTAAACCCGAATGCGGATTTTATCAAGCCTTTTTGCTCCAGATTACGGGCGATATCCGCCATGCCCTCCCCTTTTGCCACCATGAATGAAACGGTCTTTACTTCCTGCGCCGTAGAAATTACTTCCACGGCTTCTGCGCGCGCAACGTGAAATCCCCCTAAAAGGAAAAAAAACACGCAGAGCGCCGCCACTGGCAAGCGCCGTTCAAAAAAGTGAGCAAATGGCAATACTTTGTACTATACCGAAGACGTGAAAGAAGGTCAAGGCTTTTTAAAACGAGGAGCGGATGGCGATGCTTTGGACGATGCCGAGCGCCATGAAGAATGTTATAAGGCTCGAGCCGCCGTAGCTGACTAAGGGTAGCGGAACGCCGACGACGGGCATGAAGCCGACTGCCGAGCCGATGTTAAAAGCCATATGGAGGAGTATTAGGCCCGCCGTGCCAAGGCAGACGAGTTTACCGAAGTTAGCAGTGGCCGTTAGCCCGATATAGAGAATACGGAGCGTTAAGAGGGCGTACGCGGCGAGGAGGGCGAATGCGCCCACAGCCCCCCATTCTTCGGCAATCGACGAAAAGACAAAGTCGTTCGCCGGCTCCGGCAAAAACCCCAACTGAGTCTGTGTCCCCTGCCGAAAGCCTTTCCCTGCCCAGCCGCCGCTCCCGATAGCTATTTTCGACTGGATGACGTTGTAGTTGACGCCGAGGGGATCATACTGCGGGTTAAAAAGCCCCTTTATGCGCTCGCGTTGATACCCCTGCAAATAACTCCACCCAAAAAGGCCTATAACCGCCGTAAGGGCGATCCCCAAGACGACGTGCCGCAAGCGCAAGCCGCTTACGAACAAGTACAAAACCCACAACCCCATGATGATGAGGCCGGAGCCCATGTCGGGCTGGAGTAATATGAGCCCCACGGGAATAAGGGCATATATAAATGGGATAATGATGTTGCGCCACTCGGCGATAGCCGTATGCCGGCGGGCGAAGTAATACGAGTAGAGAATTATAAGGACGACCTTCATGAATTCCGACGTCTGAAACTGCACGGGGCCAAATACGAGCCAACTGCGCGTAGCGCGAATGGTGGGCGCAAAAAAATACGTGGCGAGGAGTAAGGCGATGCCGAAGGCATATATAACGAAAACGACGGACCGGTGCGCCGTAAGGGGGCGCCAATCCACAAGCGAAAATAGTATAAGGAGGGTGATACCGATGCCGAAGGCAATCGCCTGCTGGGGAAGCTCCGCGGGCTTCGCCGAAGCAATAGCCGTAAGGCTTACGCACGCAAGGAAAAGGACGCACCCGTTAACCGCCCAGTCCATGCGGCGAAGATAGGAAAAAATACCCATTAGGGATTAGGGTACACCGTATGCAGCTAGCAGTGAAGAGCTATTCAGCTTCAACACATCGCCCCTTACCTCTTGTTGGATCCCAACGGCATCCCCTTACTCTCGAACATAATCCCTGACTCTGAAATACACCTCCACCGCATATCGAAATTGTATTCACTTGCGTCGTGCCACCCGAAGAAGGATTGTAAGTTTGCGTCGTTTCTGTATTTTGTCGCCCAGACGACGGAGTGCTTCTCCGGCCGATATTCTGCATAATTCTCTCCATCATTCTTGTGAACGCTAAATCCTTTGCATCATTCGCTTTTTTTAACGCAGCTTGCTTTATCAAATCAGCATAATACGTCGCATCAAGAGGGATACCTGTAACGCGCGGACCGACGGCGTTCGGATGGATCCAAGGACCCGTTGACGGTGGACAATATTCATTAATAACTCTCTGCGGAGTACCGTTTTCTCCCCCAACTACCGACTGGCACCGACCGATCGGCGTAGGCACCCCATTCACGTTAACTATCGTCGAGGGATTATATGCGATAGCCTGCGCAACGGAAAAACCGGCTAAAAAAATAGTGATTATAAAATATGCATATCTCATAATGATGGACCTACTGCTTGAGGAAAGCTCAAACAGCAATCACCGACATTCGTTCGCCCACACGAGTCAGGATGCTTCTGCCTAACACACTGAATCGCCATATATTGCAAAAAATTAGGTATATTTGGACACTGCTGTAATAAATTAATAACAATATTGTTATTACACATAAGATCAGCATTAGAAGGATCGCTGCCATATAAGTGTGAACCTATCGCCAACGTCGTACCAAACGGAGAGTTTGGGGCTGGTGGGGTAATTCTTGATGTAGCGGAGGTCGGCCTGCGGACAATCCGCACGCATGTACCAGAAAAAATAGAGCCACCAGAACCGAATGGCGATACCTTGCTTAACGCGCACGAATATCCAGAGGGGCTTCCTAGCGTCGGCCGCGGAAAAGATTCTTGTGCCAAAGAAATCGAAGCACCTGTAAGTAAAACTAAGCCAATTGCGTATAAAAACTTCATACCATAACTATACCATACGCCCACCAAAAAACCCCTTATGTGTTGGCGAAATCTACTTTCCCAGCAGGCGAACCCGCAAGTATCATCGATTGGGAACCGTTTCACTTCTCTGTTCGGAATGGGAAGAGGTGTTGCCGGTTCACGTGAATCACCAACGCATAAGGGGTCTTTCGACGTCCTTAATGCCATACAATATAACAGCCAATAAAATACATCTCAATCGTCCATCAGCGTTCCGATGGCCGGTTAATCGCGACGTGATATTAGTACTTCTCGGCTAAACACATTGCTGTGCGTACACCTGAAGCCTATCAACGTGGTAGTCTTCCACGATCACTAAGTTTCATCTTGGAGTTGGCTTCGCACTTAGATGCTTTCAGCGCTTATCCGTTCCACACATAGCTACCCAGCGTTCCACCTGGTGGCAGAGCTGGCAGACCAGCGGTGCGTTCAACCCGGTCCTCTCGTACTAGGGTCGACTCTCCTCAAACTTTTATCGCCTGCAACAGATAGAGACCAACCTGTCTCACGACGGTCTAAACCCAGCTCACGTGCCCTTTTAAATGGCGAACAGCCATACGCTTCCGAGCTTCTCCACCCGGGCGCTAGGGCGAGCCGACATCGAGGTGCCGAGCGTCGTCGTCGATAGGAACTCTCGGACGACACTAGCCTGTTATCCCTAGAGTAGCTTTTATCCGATGTCTCTAGCCATTCTATAACGAACTATCGGGTCACTAAGTTCTGCTTTCGCATCTGCGCGGCTTGTAGGCCTTGCAGTTAAGCCAGCTTATGCCTTTACACATACAGCTCGATTTCCATCCGAGCCAAGCTGACCTTTAAACTCCTCCGTTACCTTTTAGGAGGAAAACGCCCCATTTAAACTGCCCAGCAGACACTGTCCCCCGTCGTTTTTTCCGAAAGGGTTAGAATTTACAACTATAGAGATGGGTGTTTCATTGTCGGATCCATGTAACCCGAAAGCTACACTTCGATTCCTACCCACTACACTACGCAGTACAGTCGTAAAGCCAATATCAACTTACAGTAAAGCTTCTAGGGTCTTTTCGTCCCGTTGCAGGTATCCCGCGTCTTCACGGGAATCGCATTTTCACCGAGCACTTCTTTGAGACAGTTCTTCAGTCGTTCCGCCATTCATGCGCTCCGGAACTTACCCGGAAAGGAATTGCGCTACTTTAATACGGTTATAGTTACCGCAGACATTGACGAGGGCTTCGGGCACTCCGCACTTGGCTTGCGCCTTGCACAGGCACCGTTGACCTTCTCGCATCGGTCAGGCGTCACCCCCTATACCTTCTTATGAAAGTTTGCAGGGAGCTGTGTTTTTAGTAAACAGTCGCTAAAGATACTTTCGCTGCGGCCCCACTTGCGTGGGGCAGGCCTTATACCTAAGGTACGGCCGCTTGTTTGCCGAGTTCCTTAAAGAAGCATTACTCGTTCCCCTGAGGCTTCTCGCCTCACCCACCTGTGTCGGTTTACGGTACGAATTCCCTAGTATTAACCTTAGAAGTTTTTCTCGGAACGCTCTTCGATGGAATCACACGGGCCGAAGCCCGCATTTTTCGTTACCGCGATGCTCGCACTAAAGCCGTAAGGCGGATTTGCCTGCCTTACGCATCTTCGATACTAAACGCCAAACCATTAAGGCGCACCATCTTATTTCATTCGTCCCTCCATCGGATACTAGGGAAGGGCCGGAATATTAACCGGCTGTCCATCGGCTGCGGCTCTCGCCATTGCCTTAGGATCGCCTAACCCGCAGTTGATTGCCATTGCTGCGGAAACCTAGGATTTTCGGGGGCATGATTTCCCATCATGCTTGTGGTTACTCATACCAACATTTGCTCTTCCAAAAGCTCCACAGTCCCTCACGGGTACTGCTTCACAGCCGTTGGAATGTTCTCCTACCGCTTATCTGCTCAATGCAGACAAACCCGCAGCTTCGGTACAATGCTTGAGCCCCGGTACATTTTTGGCGCCGTAAACCATCGAATAGTGAGTTGTTACACACTCTTTAAAGGATGGCTACCTCTAAGCCAACCTCCTACCTGTCTGCGGTTTACGACTACCTTTAACACTTAGCATTGATTTAGGGACCTTAGCTTGCGATCTGGGTTCTTCCCCTCGCGACCACGGGGCTTAGCCTCCGTAGCCTAACTAGCCGCGACGATATGAAGGTATTCAGAGTTTGATTGGTTTGCCGGAGTTGCCCCCATTACAGACCATCCAGTGCTTTACCCCCTCCATATTTATACCCTTTTGACAGGGACACGGCCGCCAGTCGAAAAACTGTTTCGGAGAAAACCAGCTATTACCAGGCTCGATTAGCTTTTCACTTCTTACCGCAAGTCATCCGAAGGTTTTGAACAACCAACCGGTTCGGGCCTCCTCCCGACATTACTCGGGGTTCACCCTGCTCACGGCAAGCTCGCTCTGGTTTCGGGTCTTATGGATGCGACAAACGCGCTATTAACACTCGGTTTCCCTATGGCTCCGTCCCTAAAAACTTAGCCGGGCCACACCCATAAACTCGTTGGCTCATTCTTCAATAGGCACACTGTAGTCCTTGCGGACGTCAGTTCCTTGTAAACGTATGGTTTCAGATTCTATTTCATCGGCCTCACCGGCCTGCTTTTCACCTTTCCCTCACGGTACTAGTTCACTATCGGTCACATAACATATTTAGCCTTACCAGATAGTACTGGCGAATTCATTCAAGGTATGCTTGCCTCGAACTACTCAAGAATAAAGATAAAAGAGTCTGCGTATTTTCGCTTACGGGACTATCACCCGCTTTGGTTCCGCTTTCCAGCGGATTCAGCTAACAGGCAGTTTTTTTACTCCTCTTCTAGGATCATACGACAAGCTACTATATTACTAGAACCTGTCGCATGACTCTAAAAAATCTCTACCTTATGACCCCCACTTATTTTGACTTGCGTCTGGTAATTGGGTTTGGGCTCTTCCCCTTTCGCTCGCCGCTACTTCGGGAATGTCGCAACTTACGTCGCATTGTTTTCTGTTCCTCCGCTTACTTAGATGTTTCAGTTCAGCGGGTACGCTCCTTCGTTTTAACACGAAGGCTACTGCGGTTTACGCAGTAAGGTTTCCCCATTCGGAAATCTCCGGATCAAAGGCCGCTCAACGCCTCCCCGAAGCTTATCGCAGCTACGCCACGTCCTTCATCGCTGTTATGTGCCAAGGCATCCACCATACGCCCTTAAATGCGATTAACCGGCCATCGCAACGCTTATGCGTTATGACGGCCGAGATATACTTTTACTTGCTTGCTTTATTGTATGGAATTATCAAACGACGTTCGGGGGAAGCGCATTAGAGGAAACAAAAACCGCTGGTCGCGGCTTCTACTTAGATAAGCCACGAAAAAGGGGTATTTCTATTCCACTGCCATATCTTTCAGTACCTATGAGTATAGCCATAGAAAGCGGGGTGTCAAGCGGATGGCACATGCATTGACGGTGGTGCGGATAAACGGCATTATAGGTGCGTTGCAGCACCCTCCCACACCCCATATTCAAACCTCGTTTTCGAAAGGAATCGCCACGTGACCACACCCACTCATCACTCAGCTTTAGCGCCAGATCAACAATCACCCGCAAGCACCTTCCTGAACGCGCTCGAATGCCAACATGCACTCCTACAAATAGAGGAGTTAGCAGGCTTCGGGGAAATCAGCAACGAACGGCTTATGACGTGGCTTCATTCCTATATCACAACGGCCCGCAAGCTCGCCCCATACCCGCCGGAACTACAACGAATCGACGACGCCGTCAGAGCACTCAATGCTGCACACGGCCAAAAAGAACTCGTATTTTCGAGTGGGGGTGGCTCCGATGACCCTATTGTCACGGGATTCGAAAAACAAACGTAACGCAATCAAGCTAACAAAAACGCCCACGGACCATCCGGTCCGTGGGCTTCTTTTTTAATACGCTACTGCGCCGGGGCGAAGAGGGCGGATTCGATGTTGCTAAGAGCTTCATGCGCCTGTGCCGCGAGTGCGAGATATTCACCATTCGCCTTCAGCACCGCTTTCGATTGCACGGCTGTTGGCTTACGCAATACGCACGTAACCTGCTCGCCGGTCGTCACATTGTTTCTGCCCGTGCACGTACCCGCAAACAATTTTTCTTTTCCGTCTACGGTTTGTATGGTGTAAAAATCGAACGGGCCGGATACTTGGCTTACGAGTACCGCGGGTACCATATCCACACCTTCATCCATAAGCGTGTATGCCGCATTGCCACCGGTAGAGAGCCAGTCGCCCCCGCGCACGAAGAGCCGCGCCCTGCCGAGCTGGATTACTAAGTAGTCGAGCTTCTTCTGGTCTGTGTCGTAGGCATCAACAAGTTCCTGCACCGCGTCGTAGTCCAAATTCGGGTCGTTAAAGTCGAACGCCGCGAACTTCTGCTGTATGCCCTGCATATTTGCCACGACTTTCTTATACACGGCGAGCCGATCAAAAATCTGCGCGGGCGTAAGAGATTGAACCGCCGCATGCGCGACCGTCATGAACGCGTTGCGCATAGCAATCCCCGCCTTGGTTAACAGCTCTATGATTTTTTCCGTCGGAATCAAAGGGCCGTTCGTTCCCCGGGGAATCGCAATACCCGTCCATGATGCGGGCGCTACGTCCGGCAACGCATCCGCATCAACTATAAAAAACGATCCGCCTTCGTACGTGCCGAAAAGCGTAGTACCCGTAAGCAGTAATCCAAGCTTCCGCGCATTGCCGTCCGCATCCACAGAAGATTCCTCCTGATATATACCGCTCTTACCATTATAGAGCTCGCTCCGCTGGGCGCCAGATTCGGAATAATAATTCGCCAGCCAGTTCGATTTCGGTCCGGCAAACTGCGCGTATACCGACCCCGTATACAACCCGACGCGGACTAACGTATTAGACCCCTTACCCGTAAGCGTGCCTTGCGCTATAGGGTCCGTCGCCGTGCCGCCTACGCGCCAATTGGCGCCGAGCGCACCACCGGTAAAGGGCAGTCTGTTGATATCCGACCTACCGAAAACAGAAATGCCCAAATACGCCTTCTTAGGCTTCTTAGGCTTGTTTGCAATTACATCCAGCTGCTCTTGAAAATCCCATGCGTATTCTGACCATGCATAGGAATCCTCTTCATTCCCTTCATTAGAAGCTGGCGCTGCAGGGTTTGTAGATGGTGGCGTATATCCGCCGTACGGATCCGACGGGGGCTGCGTTCCCCCGCTTGGCGGAGGGGTTGTTGTAGTCCCTCCCGTACTACCGCCCGTACCCGACCCTGTCGTTGTGCCGCCTCCGGAACCGGTTGAGCCACCACCGCCCATCGTGCCGGCGTACGGATCAAAAGGTGTTGCGCCACCCGTACCAGTCCCCGTACCACCGCCCGTCGGTGGCGGCGTATATCCACCGCCTGTTCCGGTGCCAGTGCCGCCCCCGGACGGCGGCATCATCTGCGCGAAAGCGAAAGCGGCAACGCCGCATGCGAGTATACCCGTAACGGCTATGATACGGCGATATATTTTCATTGAGTTAATTTTCCGGTGCGGAGATTACTGATAGTAGTTTTTAATTCAGCGTTATCGGGATTCAACTGCAGCACGCGCTCGAGCGCGGCGAGGGCGTTCGTACGGTCGCCGAGCTTGTCGTATGAAAGGCCGAGGAAGTACAACGCATTCGCATAGTCGGGCGAAGCCGTCACGACCTGCTCTAAAATTTCCCGCGCCTTCCCGAAGCGGCCCAGTTGGTACTCGAGCGTACCGAGGGCAAACCCCGCCTGTACGTAATCCGGCTTAAGAGCGAGCGCTTCCCCATACGCTTTCTCCGCCGCCGCGTATTCGGCGGCGTTGCCGGACTTCATGCGGTCCCCTGCCGTGCGATGCGCATTACCCACGTAGAGAGGGATTGCCGGGTTTATAGGGTCAAGCGAAGTAGCTTTGCCATATATAGGAAGAATAGATGCGGCAGCGCTCGCATTAAAAGGAGAAACCGCCTCGTACACCTGCGCAAGCGCAACCCAGTTCGCCGCGCTTACGGGATTTACCTGCGTTGCGCGCTCAGCTGCGACAGTGGCGGCGGACACGGCGTCCGCGACCTGCTTTTGCAGATCCGCGGCGGGAGCCGTACCAGCCTGTGCAGCAAGAGTGTTCGCATGAGCAAGGTACGCTGAGGCAAGCACGCCGAGATACGCGTCGTTTCGAGAATCAAGCCGACTGCCGGAAACGAGAAGCGGTAAAGCCTTCCCGATATCCTTCGTTTCGGTTGCCAGTGCCACGCCACGGCCAAACTGCACGCCCGCCACATACCGCCTGCCATTTACATACAGTAAGCCGGTAGCGAGGGCGACAGCGAGCATCAGGGCTATGGGTAACGGCATCGCGACCGTGCCATACCCGCCCTTACCCTCTGCGGATAGTGCGGCAATGATTCCGGCGAAGGCAAAAAAGAGGAAATATAAAACGAAATTCTGCGGATAGAGCAGGAGCGTAAGGACGGAATATGCGGTAAGAGCGACGGCCGCCGCCGTTACGTGGTCCATACGGCGATTAGCCGCTAAACGAACCATCGTATGGATAATCATCAGAGTAAAAAGCAAGAAGAAGATCGTGCCGAAAATCCCCCACGAAACGAGAGCAGTAAGGATGCCGTTAAACCCCTGCGTAAACTGCACGTTCCAAAAAAGCGTCTTATTTAAGCTCGCGTCATGATGCAAGGCGTATTCGTATTGGTAGGTCGACGGGCCGGACCCTAAAAGGAAGTTCTTGACTCCCCCGCGTGCGGTAGCTGCTGCAATGCGCAACGAGGCACCTACGCTTGGGGCCACTTCGGGAGCGGATGCGATACGCGGCACGGGCACATTTACGACATCGGTCGCGAGCACGAGCATACATACAGAAAGGGTAATAACAGCGAGCGCTGCGAAATTCTTACGGCGCGCCTCTTTTTTATCTTCAACCCGCGCACTGAAATAAACGATAAGCGAAAGAGTAAGCACGAGCCCAAGGAACGAAGCCCAGTACCCTATAAGGAACACGAGAACTAAAGAAACCGCCGCAAGGACTCCCACCCCTATGCGCATGCGGCGCGTAACGGGCGCATACCCTGAAACAGCGAAGGCGAGAATACCCACGAAACCGGCATACAATGCGAACGCGTTCATAGTCCCTACCGGATTAAAGTTGCCCGCAAGCCCCACGGCTTGCGCAGCTACGTAGAGAACCGCAAGGGAACCAGATGCCATAAGCGCCATGAAAGCGGCTTTGATATCGCCCTTATCCTTAAAGGAAACCGAGATGAGGAAATACAAAAGCGCGAAACCAGCTACGGCAAGCGCCGTATCCGCCTCCCCGCCTGTCGTGCCCATAAGGCTTATGCCGCGCGCACCAGAAAAGAATACCGAGATCAGTACGAAGATAACGAGCGCTACAAGCGGAATACCCGCGTAATTTTTTGCGTAGTCAATCTTCCCCCGCTTAATGCATTTCACGAGCCACGCGATCGCCGCTATGAGCGCAAGCGTCATGAAAACGAATTGTTTGTTGAGGTCTACTGGGTATGGC
The DNA here is from genome assembly GCA_023244855.1 of Candidatus Harrisonbacteria bacterium. Taxonomy (GTDB): domain Bacteria; phylum Patescibacteriota; class Minisyncoccia; order UBA6257; family UBA11618; genus CALRGO01. The sequence goes on from JAHFLO010000006.1 coordinate 21,033, forward strand.
GTCAGCGGCAAAAAGAAAACAGGTGTAAGGAAAAAAATTAATCGAAGAGACCATCGTACTACCGCGTCGCAAACATTTTCTAAAGATGCTTTCATGAGTTAATTGTGGCGTAAGCGAATATGAGCGTCAATTATTTTTTAAAACGGAAGAGAGTTCGGAGGAGATTCATAAATGAATCGTATGCGGAAGCGCCACAACCAGAAGAGGTATAACTCAAAACTACCTTACCATCGCCGCCCAACCCTCCTGTGGTGCCAGCGCCTGAGCCGCCACTACCGCCACCGCCCCCCGGGGCGGATCCGGCACTGCCATTGCCATCAATATTAGAACCGCCGTTACCGCCGTTACCGCCGCCCGTAGGAGCGGCGCCGCCAGCTGTCATTACTCCGTCAGACCCACTACCGCTACTACCGGCTGAAGATCCACCACCTCCACCACCACCGCCCATGCCGGTACCGCCGTTACCACCGCTATATTTTATTTCCCCTACGCCACCAGCCATATTACCGCCCAGTCCGAATCCCACACCACCTTTATCACCACCCTTAGCAAGAACGACTGAAGTAGAAAAATAACTGTCTCCGCCCGTAACACCACCAGCCGCGCCGCCCGCACCTACGACTATAGAGTATACCGTCCCTGGAACAACCGTAACACTAACCCTTTCAGAATACGCGCCACCGCCGGCACCCAAGTCACCCGAAGCGGAAGATCCGCTGCCGCCGGCACCCCATACCTGTACCCGAACACTTGTTACACCCGTAGGCGCCGTCCATGTAGTGGAACCCGCCGTAGAAAACGTATCCTGCTGAGCCCCGCACGACCCACCAGACCCTCCCGTCCCATGCGTCCCCGGCTGCACTAAGGGACGAGCTGTCTGTATGGAAACAATTGTCGGTATCGGTGGTGGCGGCGTGGTGATGATTATCGGGTCAATTATCACACACGCCTCTCCTGTGTCCCGTATGACGGATACAGCAACGCTCTGTATGGTTACTTTGCCCGTGGGGTTTTCGCCACCAAGATCCATGAAGGTTATTTGCACACCTGCCACCTTTGCGAGGTCTGCGGGTGCGACGCCAAAGTTGTCGAAGGTGAAGCCGTACGGATTTGCCGTGAGAGCGTCTGTTTTAGAAGCGACGTTATTGCCGACGGTTGCGCCTGATTGATCAAAGAGCTTAACGGAATCAAAGCGGACGGCGGTCTTTTCGCTATTGGATGCAGATACGGTTACTTTCACACCCTGGTTCACACCTTCGCTAAGAGCAGAAGAAAGGTCGAAGTAGTATTTGATAGGGGCGGTCACGACGCCGGGGCGGGTGATGATAGTGGCTTGTTGGACGGCGGCGAGGGTGAAAAGAGGAATCAAGACTCCAAGCGCGCAGAAAAATAACTTCATTGCAATACTATACCTGAATTAGCGGGGGTGTTTGCATCATTGGCGGCATCCCTGGCATAGGAATTTTAGGCATCTTAGGCGGAGCGATAATAAGTGGCGTCACCACCCAATCACCCGAGCCGACTGCTTTATCAACAAGCACTGGAATGGATTCCGAACGACACGAAGTAACTTCTTCCTTAACCTTCATCGCGAGTTCTTTCTGCACGAGCGCGAGCTGCGCCTTCAAAAAGGCGATGTCCGTTTTCGCTTGGTTCATTTCGGTAATAAGCACGTCCACGCGCTCGTCTTTCGTATTCACTAACCCTATTTTTGCGTTTGTACCATTAGCGGAAATAATACCAACCATCTTCCCTACTGCGGCGGTCGCGAGTTCCGGCGTCGCCATTACAATCTCGTAATCTTTCGCGTTAATCGTTTCTGAAAATATAGTTTTAAAACGCAATATGGCAGAGCCTAATTCAACGTCCGGCACGGCGGGCGCAAGAAATGCCTTGCCGTTTTCTATTTTAGC
>JAHFLO010000022.1 GCA_023244855.1 Candidatus Harrisonbacteria bacterium
CTGCGTATGCCGCCCCCGCTGCGCGGGCTGGTGTTATGATACCGCCCCCGTCTTCGTATTACGCGCAGTGGGCGAAGCCGAAAATAACTTCTTGCGAGTCGGCGACTACATCAAATGAATGCCGTGAGGCTGCAGCCGCCGTTCAAGGTAATTCCATGGGCTCGCCACGTAATACGTGTGAATGGTCTGATGGCTTCGGCTGTAGGCGAGTCCAGCTGCCTTTGTAAGATTGTTATCCACAGGGCGTAGGAAATGGGGGGTGGTATGATTAAGGGAATAATTAAAAAGAAAATAAATAGCAGTATGCATATTAAAAAATATTTAGGGCTGTTGTTAGCGGTCGGTTTTTCTATTCCGTTAGTGGCAGGAGCTCAGCTGCCGCCACCACCCTATACTGCTCCGTTTGTAATGAATCCTATGGCGTGTGCCAATCCGTCTTCTTCTCTTCCTCGCGCAGCATGGTTTTTTATTTCACGAGAAGAATCAATTGATTCTGGTAGGTGTAGGGCTCAGTATTCTGCGGATAGCGGCGCTATTTCATTGAATAATTGGCCTAATTTACTGAGCATTAGGGACCGTAATCATTATACTATCGGTGCTGGTATTGCTGCATGTCAAAAAGCAGCATGTTCCTATCAGGTGAATGACGTAAGAGACCCCGCGTATGCAGGTATGATGACTTCGGGCGTTACGTCAAATTTTGCGCCGACAGCAATCCCTTCTCCTGCTTCGTATAGTGCGCCTTCAGCCGCCCCCGCTTCCTCTCCCGTATCGGCAGTTGAGCGCGCGCGGTCAATAATGGGTTCATCTATCGCCCCGTCTTCTTTTGGCAGCACTCGATCTTCGTCTCCGGCCATGCCGGCGAATAGCCTTGCATCATCGGCAGCATTCAGTGATGGGGGGTTCTTTGTCTACTTCCGCGATTCGGAAGAAATTGAGGGATCGACATTCACCTTAGCCACCTTTCAGCCCGTTCGCTCGTACACGAGCGCGTCCTGTAGTTATGTTTCACGGTCTCCGGTTTGGGATCCTGATTATCGAGTAGTTGAGACGTCTCTTGGGTCAGTTTCGGTTAGTATTCCTGCCATAGTTTCTCCTTTTACAACGCAATATCAGGAAATTAACTCTCCTTCGAGTCTACCGATAAATCCTTCTGCAACAGTAAATCTTAAGTGTAGGTTTTCGGACGGTAATAGTCATACGAAGGATGCTTTAGTCGCGATTCCACGCATTGTTAAGGATCCTGACGTCAACGCGACTCTTTCTATTGTTTCTTCGGGTTACCCTAACGACCCCTCCGGTCCGTGGGGCGGATCTCCTGTTAATGACGGAGGGCTTATGGGTTTAGTGAGCGGATCTGCCACCGCACGTTCCACTTCGAAGATAATCAGGGTTACTGCCGGATCGCAATCGCGGACTACTCCTCCTTCTTCGAGCGTGGGTATACAAATGCGCGTCTCTTTAGGTTCTGGTCGGCAGTGTAGGCGTTCCGTTCCGGTTTCGGCTACCAATCAAGCTGGTAGGACAACTACGGTAACGGCATCTGTTACTTTGACTACGGCGCAATGCAACGCCTTGAATCCGTGTAATGGGCCACGGACGCAGATTATTTGCGAAGATACTAAAGATTTACCATATGATGATTTTTGCGCTTGGGATGCTAGCCGTAATGCATGTTACAGTACGAATGACCCCCGCCCAGGCCCAGGTTTATAGGTTTAAAAATCCATAATAAAATCCCCCGATATTCGGGGGATTTTATTATGAGTGGCTTATTTCCTCTCTCCAAGCGTCACGTTCACCGTGCTTTTCTTTGTGCCGCGGAGTACCGTGAGCGTGAGAACGTCGCCCGCTTCTTTGTCTTCCATAAAGTCTTGCGGCGTTTTACCGCCTTCAATTTTTACGCCGTTGCATTCGAGGATTATATCTTTATCCTTCAGTCCTGCCGCTGCCGCGGGGCTTTTGGGGATTACGCCGGGGGATAATACGCCGTGGCTCGTGATTATTACACCGTAATCCACCGGCAACTTCATCTTATCCTTAATCACTTCGTCGATTATGAGATATCGTAAGCCTAAAAGCGGGCGGCTGATATGCCCGAGTTTTTTAATGTCTTCAATATCCCGTTTTGCCGTGTTAATAGGTATGGAAAAGCTTAAGTTTTGTGCGCCGAAAACAATAGCAGCGTTGATGCCGATAACGTGAGAATCGCTATTGAAAAGCGGCCCGCCGGAATTGCCGGGGTTTATCGCCGTATCCGTTTGTATGAGCCCGCGCATTTCGGCGATACCTTGCTTTGGGTCGGGGGCCGCTTGAATGGAACGTGAGAGGCCGGAGACGATGCCGCTTGAAACGGTATTTTTAAAAAGCCCAAGGGCGTTGCCGATTGCAAGCACCGGCTCGCCGAGGGCAACGGTGTCCGAGTCACCCAAGGGAAGTACGGGCGCATTTTCAATATCAATTTTAAGTATAGCCACGTCGTCAATCGGGTCGCGGGCGAGTACCGTCGCCGCATAATGCTTATCGTCGTTCGTTATCACGGCATACTCGGCGTTCGCGTCCGCTATCACGTGCTTGTTCGTGAGGATGATACCGGTCGGGTCCACAAAAAATCCCGAGCCGCTGCCGATTTTCACCATGCCGTGGGCGTCTATGGCATCTTTCGGTATGTCCATCGGCTCCTTAGGCTGCGCATAGTCCGGCATTGCCATCATTTCGGCGGCCATATCCTTCTTCAGCGCCTTAACGTTTTTGGAAATGACGATAGTCACAATCGCGGGCGTCGATTCCCGGATGGTCTTACCCCAAAGGTTTTCCTTCATTAGTTATAGTATAGAGGGGATGCGTTGCAGGCGGTAGTGGGGATAATGCGAGGGAATGGCTTGCTTTTTATTTTGTTTTAATTTACTATAACTAAATTGCGTTAGTTGCCCCGCGTGTTTGCGGGCGGGCGCAAGACAGCTCTTCGATAGTTGAACTCGCACAAAGGAGCGGATTCATGAAGCCTTTTTTTGAGGTAAACCCGAGGTCGTATTTGGTGAGCGAATCGCTCAAGGGTGAGAGCAACGAAGTTGCTCATATCGACATGTTGATCGGTCCTGAAGACGGCTACATCGGCGAAACGTTCGCGGATACCCTTTCGCGGCAGACGGAGGGGCATAGCAATTTGCTTGCGGTCGTCAAACCGAATGAATTAGTCTTGCCTCCGACGGTGACGTTCGCGAAAGTCACAATCAAGAAGTTGAAGCAGGTCGTGCATATGTTCGGCGACGCGCAAGCTGCCGTCGCGTTGGCCGTCGGCGATGCCTTGAAGGCCGGCAAATTCGATAAGTTGATCGATGATCCGCGAAAATTGCGTATCGTGGTCGGCGTTTTCGTGCATTGGCAGGCTGACAATGGGAAGAAGGTGCTCGAATACAACTACTTGGCAACGAGCGCCGCCATCGACAATGCGATCAACTTGTATCCGTCGCGTGATGACGTGATCAAGTTCGTTGAGACCGCCGCCAAGCATCCGTTCTCCGCTTTCGCTGATGGGGATGAATTCCCAGCGGCGCTCGCGGCTATGCGAAAAGGTGCCGGTTATTGATCCGTTTCGTTCGTTCGAGTTTTCTAGCAAGTCCGTCGTGGTATTCCTACGACGGGCTTTTTTTGTGGACCTAGGCAGAATCGAACTGCCAACTCCTCATTGCAAATGAGGTGTTATACCACTTAACTATAGGCCCTAGAGTGCGCCCGCGGGGTTTGATGCCGCGGGCGTCTTGGTTTTTTGGGGGTCAGGATGCGACGGATTTTTTCCCTGGTGGACGACGTTTGCGATTGGGAAATTTCTGTCTGGTGGGGGGCTTTTCCGTCGACGTGGTCTGCGTATTCGGGAATTCATACGGCGCGCGAATCATGACTTGACCGCGTTGAATAATAGCGCATTGGCAAAGATCTCTGCCGCAGTCGCCGTTGCATTTGGTCATTTGAAGATCCGCTTTCTTAGGCTTGGGATTCCTTGTTATTCTCTTGAAGCAGCATTCCGGTTGTTCGTCGTCTTCGTGCCAGCATAAAGCGACGGTATCGGGGGTTTGATTCACGGCTCGTATCCTCCAAAAAAGTGTATTTTCAATACCTTAAGACTGGCACTAGAATAGCGTAAAAATAATTTTTATGCCAGATTGTAATGATTATGAAAAAACTCTACATCGCCGTAGCCGCCGTCGTTATAGTCATCTCCGCTGGAGCCTTTTACGCCCTCCGTCCGCTTACGGCGCCGGAGGTTAGTGTGCCCGTTACGCCTACGCCTGCGCCTACTGTGCCCACAGCCACAGCTACAACTACGGGGACGGTATACACCGTTCTTCCCGCGGAATCGTCCGTTACATACACTCTCGGCGAAACGCTTCGTGGTAAGCCGTTTACGGTGGTGGGTACTACGAAGGCGGTGACAGGCACTCTCGTGAGGAGCGAGTCTGGTATGGCGGGCGAGATTAAGGTGGATGCGGTGACGCTAAAGACGGACGCCGAGAGTCGTGACCGCGCAGTAGGTCGCTTTATTTTAGAGTCCGAAAAGCCCGAGAATCAGTTTATTGTTTTTAAAATTGAACGCGTAACCGGTTCGGCGGTAGCGACGGCAGTTGCCGGCCAGCTGACCGTTCACGGCATCACGAAGCCGGTTATTTTTAGGGGAACACAAGAAATAATCGGCGAGGGAGTGCTGCGCATTAAGGCGTCGGCAACCGTAAAACGCGGGAGTTTTAGGCTCGTTATTCCGAGTATTCCGTTCGTCGCGGACGTGGACGAGGACGTGCAGCTGGATGCAGATATCGCCTTCGGGATGTAGGCATTATTGCCATATAAGTCCATTTACCGTACCTTATAAGGCACGGGAAGCGTGCCAGAGCGGTTGAATGGGCTGCACTCGAAATGCAGTATACCGGAAACGGTATCGGAGGTTCGAATCCTCCCGCTTCCGCCTAATAAATAAAGAGGGTGATTTTATGTCACCCTCTTTATTTATTATGATGGCGGACGGGAGGATTCGAACCTGACAGGTCCCCATTTTTTCCCTAAGCCCCGAAGGCTTAGTCGAAAAAATGGGTGATCTCGACCCCTTTAGGGGGAGAGGC
>JAHFLO010000023.1 GCA_023244855.1 Candidatus Harrisonbacteria bacterium
CAGCTGCCACATGGCGGCTGCGAGCGTAAACATGAATGTTGCATGACCGGAAGGGAAGGATGGACTTGCCTCATGGGCAACGAGAGGCGTCCAGCCGAACTCAGAAAATGGCCTAACGCGGGGATAGCCGTAACGGATGGCATGCAAAGTAATACCCCATGCAATAAGAAGCGCGAGGACCGCCATAAGGACAAAATATAAACGGCGCTGCTTACGAAGGAGTGGTGACCCCGCGCCGAACGTGCCACGGGCATACGGCAAAGCCAAGAATGCGAGGGCGAACAAGTATGGCATATATGAGGCGAAAAAAACCGCGAGTCCGTCAACGAACGGAAAGCGACCTATGATCGACTGGAAGTAGTGGACGACAACTGCGTCCATGGCTTAAGCGCGGACGAAGGGCATGAGCCCTAAGACGCGAGCGCGCTTAATGGCCTGTGCTAAGCGGCGCTGGTGCCGCGCGCATACGGAGCTGTAGCGCGGGTCGATGATTTTCATCTGGCCGGAAATGAAGCCGCGGAGAAGTTCCGTGTCTTTGTAATCGATATCATGCACGTCCTGCGAGCAGAAGAAGCACTGGATTTCTTTCATAAATAGTTTTTATATAGTATCCGAAACGACTTAGAAATTCAAGTCTTCGGGCTTTATGCCGCCATCCTCCTCAGGGAAGAAGTCTGCCGGCGTTTCGTGCGGGGCGTCCAAGTCGATACTCGGCATTTCTTGTGCCGGAGCGAAACCGCTCTGCTGTGCGCCAGCCTCCTGCGAACGGGGTGTAAAGCCACCACCCTGACTACCGGCAGATCGCGGCCCAAGCTGCATGAATTCGGCAACGATTTCCGTAGTACGGCGCTTACCACCAGTCTTATCCGTCCAATCGCGGCTCTGCAAACGACCCTCGATAAGCACCATACCACCCTTGGTTAAAAAGCGCTGGGCGACTTCCGCCTGCCTGCCCCATACAACGATATTGTGGAATTGAACATCCTCTTTCTTTGCACCGCTCTTGTCGTTCCACGTACGGTTCGTAGCCATGGAAAAGGTTGCCACTTGTTGACCAGCAGGAGTCGTCCGCAACTGCGGATCCCCCGTTAACCGGCCTATGAGCATTACCTTATTTAGGTTCATTAGTACCCTGTATTGTTTCGAGTGCGGCCTCTAAGGCTGCGTTACTTACCGCTTCTGGCGAGGACGGCTTGGTTTCCTGCTTATCGGCTTTCGGTTCGCGTGCGTCACGGCGACGGGTCATAACGGGCGGAGTTATCAAAATGTGGCGAAGTACTGCCGTGTTCGTGCGGACAACTTCTTCCATCACCACGGCGTCTTCCGGCGAAGCTTTTACGACGTATACCGTAAGGTATGCGCTTTCGTGTTTCTTGATCGGGTAGCCTAAGGGGACGGATTTAGGACCGTCTTTGCGTACTACTTCGATGTTTGTGCCGAGCGAAAGCTCGGTTTTATCGCTCACCGTAAGCACGGCGAGTTCGTACAAGCGAGCATCCCTCTTTTCTACTGCAGAATCCATATGCATGAAAAGTACCAAAAAACACCCCCCTAGTCAATCCCGAATACAGCCCGTGTGGTAGCGACAGTACTATATGCCACTTCGTCGAATGATATACCCTTTAGCTCCGCTAATTTCTTGACCGTCTCCCCTACGTACGCCGGTTCGTTACGCTTGCCACGGTATGGAGTAGGGGCGACGAACGGGGCGTCTGTTTCAGCCATTATCCTCTCTAGAGGGATTACGGCGATCGCCGCGTCGTAATCCCGCGCGAAGGTTATCACGCCGCCGAAGGTGAAATAACAACCGAGGGCGAGCAGGCGCTCCGCAACAGATACGGAGCCGACGAAAAAGTGGATAACAACGGGCACGTGGGGCTTGGAATTTGATAATTCCACCACTAAGTCTTCGTACGCATCGTCCGTGCCCTTCGTGGGCCGGCAATGGATCATTAAAGGCTTTTTAAATTCTTCTGCAACCGCGATATGCGCGCGGAAAACTTCTTTCTGTTTTTCTTTTACCGCGTCTTCACCTGATTTCAAACGGTAATAATCCAAACCGCACTCGCCGATGCCGACAGCCTCCCTGTGCGCCGCTAATTCCCGTAATACTTCGATATTAAAATTATCTAAACCACCATCGGCTGGATGAGTGCCGACCGTCGCCCACAAGCAGTCCGGATACTTTTCCGCTAAGGTAAGTGCCGCGCGCGACGTAGCGTCGTCAACACCCACGGTAATAGTCTTTACGCCCGCCACTTGCATGCGCCCAATAACGTCCGCGCGGTCAGCGTCGAATTCTCTAAGCTGCAAATGGCTATGGGCGTCTATAAGCATGGATGCAGAATAGCATGCCATTCGAGATATTTTAAAAAAGAGAAAGCCCGTCATGATTAGTCATGACGGGCTTGTTTTTGACGCGTGCGGGCATTTTTATGCCGCAACTAAATCCGCTTCTTTTGGGGCTTGCTGACCGTGGGCATGCATGAAGCCCGACGACGACTCAATCCATAAACATGTCGCGTCGACACAGGTCACGCCGGCACGATCAAGCGGGGGCGTTGAACGCATTTGAGTTTCATCCGTGAAAACGAGGGTGATCAATTGCTGATCGGCAAGATACGAATCCAAGACGCTCAGAATAGCGCTCGGACTCTGCCGTATCTCGAACACTGATCCAAAACGTCCCATTTTCTCGATAAGGGAAACATCTGATTGTTCATGGATCACCGCCGCCACGAGCTCGCGATCATCTCCATCGTACACCGCAACCCGCCCGTGCCGCTTTTCACAACAGAGATCAAAACGGACGGTAGGTGGCCTTTGCCCGAATTCGTCGTCCACGAACCGAAGCTCATGCAGACAGAGAACTATCGATGCCCCCAATGGCCATTCCGATAGAACGGGAGGCGTTTCAATCGCCTTCTCTTCCAATGGCAACTGCGAAAGCACGGGAGGCGTTTCAGCCACCTCTCGCTTGCGACGCATAAAACGCCGCACCCAAGCAATCACATAGCCAACAAGTGCAATAAAACTCATCGATACAACCTCCTCAAGAAGCCAAGAAACAAAAAATGCGCACGCCGCGCATACGGGGAACTGTTAAATAGCTTAACAGATTTATTTAAAAAGTCAAGTATTACTGGGGATTACGCAATGCGCGGGAAAAGCATCCCCGTTTCGCCGGCTTTGATTTTCGCTGATGTATTTGGCAAAAAGGGCACAAGTAAATCCGCTATAGCCTCGAGTAATACGAGTCCGTTTCCTATCGCAACGATCTTATCCGCATCGCTTACGGACTTATCCCACGGTTTCTTTTCGTTCATATACTGGTTGGCGAAAGTTATCAGGTCCCAGACGGCCGCAACTGCCTCGTGGAAAGCATATTCCCCCATCTTTACGGCTACTACCTCACGCGCTTTCGCTATAGCCTCCGTTACCGCCGCCTCAGGCTTTGCCGCCGCCGTAACGCCTGCGCGCGATGCCAAGGCCGCCGTGCGTGCCGCAAAATTACCTAAGCCGTTTGCCAAATCCGCCGTATAGCGCGCCTCGAACTTCGCCACGCTAAAATCCCCATCGTCCGTGGGCGGAATTTCACGGAGCAAATAATACCGCACGGCATCCGCGCCATATTTTTCCACAAGCGCAAAAGGATCGACGACATTACCGAGCGTCTTCGACATCTTCTGCCCTTCGGCGGTTATATGCCCATGCACGAAAAGCTTTTTTGGGAGTGGTAACTTGGCAGATAAAAGCATCGCCGGCCAGTAGAGCGCGTGGAAACGGAGAATATCTTTGCCTATGCAATGCACGTCGGCTGGCCACTGGCCTTGTGGGAATAAATAATTCACGAGCGCATCGCACCACACGTAGACCGTTTGCGTGTCGTCGTTCGGCACCGGCACGCCCCATGACAAATCTTTGCGCGGACGAGAAAAACTAATGTCTTCCATGCCTTGGTTAATAAAATTAACAATCTCTTTTGCCCTACCTTGTGGGATAATCTGCAGCTCGCCCGATTCGATACGTTTTTTCACTTCGTCCGCGTATTTGGAAAGCCGGAAGAAGTAATTTTCTTCTTCGATAGCCTCCGGTGCCGCATTATGGTCGCGGCAAATACCATCTACCAAATCTTTTTCCGTCACAAACGCTTCGTGGCCTACGCAGTAGAGCCCTTTGTACGTTTTTTTATAGATGTCGCCGGCTTCGACGAGCTTGCTCCAAACCGTAACGACGTTTGGCCAATGCCGCGCTTCGTCTGACGTCCTTATAAAATCGTCCCATGATAACGCAAGTGCATCTTTTAATCTACGAAACTCCTCCGCATTTTTATCTACTAATTCGCGTGGGGTAATCCCCGCCGCTTCGGCCGCGCGGGCGATTTTCGCCCCATGCTCATCCGTTCCGGTTAAAAAGAAAACATCGTCCCCTGCTTGCCTGCGGAAACGCGCCATAGCATCCGCCTGTACCATCTCCAAGGCGTATCCTAAGTGGGGCGCGCCATTCACGTACGCAATGGAAGTTGTGAGAAAAAACTTTGACATAGAAAGTGATTTTACAGTACTGTATATACGCGTATTGAGCAATATCCAGCACATTCCACTCTTCGAAAAAGGACTATCTCATGGCTCAAAAGTTGCCGCAGGAAGGTTCAAGAGACTTAAGCTCAGTCTTTGATCAAGTTTTGACAATTACCCTTGCGGGCGTCCTCAAAAAGTACACGGCGGATGAATTCAAGAGCAGTACTCTCGCATTTCGAGTAGCTCTTGCCATCTTCAGGACAACCGGAGCAAAAGCATTCAGCCCTCCAAAAAATCCCAAAGAATCAGACTGGGAGATCGTATCCTTCAACTTGGAGAAAGGAGAGCTCGTCGTTAAATACCCGTAACGAAAAAAGTACTCCCGTTCACGTCAAAAACCGCTCATTCAAGCTCGCGCCCCGCAAGGCCGAGCTTTTTTCTTTTTTACAATCCCAAGCCGCGGCGTTTGTGTTTACTACTCGTCCAATCTTCCGCCACTTCTTGCAAGAGCACTGCCGCGGGCACCGCAAGTATCAAGCCCGAAAAGCCGAATACGCCGCCGCCGAGCATAAGGGCAATTATAACGA
>JAHFLO010000024.1 GCA_023244855.1 Candidatus Harrisonbacteria bacterium
ATCGCAGCAATCAGCGCATGGTCGAGCTCGTGAACGCATTACTCGACGTTTCGTCTTTGGAGCTCGGTACATTCGCCCTCGATCCACAATCGGTCGACGTGCGCGAGCTCGCGCAAAGCGTGATAGACGAGCAAATGCCGCAGATCAATGCCAAGAAAATCATTTTCTCATTTTCATGTGCGGAGGACATTGCTCTTATGCAGGCAGATCCGAAGCTGTTGCGTATGGTTTTCCAGAATCTCTTGTCAAACGCGATAAAATATACGGCTGACGGCGGAAAAATTAACGCCGTTATTTCGTGGGCGAATAAGAGGAAAATCCTCGTGCGTATCATCGATAACGGCTACGGCATTCCGGAAAACCAGAAAGATAAGATATTCACAAAGTTTTTCAGGGCGGACAACGTGCGGAGTAAGGATACAGACGGCACGGGCTTGGGGCTCTACATCGTGAAATCAGTCGTCGAAAATTCCGGCGGGAAGATCTGGTTTACCTCTTCGGAAAAAGAGGGGGAGAGTGGAACCACATTTTATGTGGCACTCCCCTTAGACGGTACGAAAGATGCGTGATATAAACTAGTACACGAAACACATGCCTTCAAAAAAGAAAACCATTTTAGTGATAGAGGACGAACGGCCGCTTTTAACCGCAATTAACGCGGGACTTAAAAAAAACGGTTTTAACGTCATTGCGGCACGGAGCGTCGAGGAGGCGTTTAACGCGAATCTCGGTAAAAACGACCGCGGCGAGGTTACGGTTAAAACTATTGAGCAGGCGCTTATGTATATAGAAAGCTTAGAGCGCGTGGACGCCATCTGGCTCGACCATCATCTTTTGGGCGAGGAAGATGGGTTGGATTTCGTAAAAAAGTTTAAGGCGAACGGCGGCAGGTGGAGTGCGATTCCGGTTTTTGTTGTTTCAAATGCCGCGAGTCCTTCGACTATCAAGGCGTATTTGGAAAACGGTGCAAGCAAGTATTACGTAAAGTCCAACCATAAGCTCGAGGATATTATTAAAGAGATTGAGGCTACGCTCGGGGAATAGTAGGGGGCGGGCTTTGGGCTATTTTTTGCGCGATAGCAGCGTGCTCGTGGAGTTCTTTTAATTTTTCTACTGCGCGGTGCACTTGCACGGCCATAGTATTTTTTGATTGTCCGGTAAGGAGGGACATTTCTTCGAGCGATAAATCTTGAACGTAGCGCATACGCAGGGCTTTTTGGTATTTTTCGGGGAGATCTTTTATAAGGGCGAGGACTGCTTTATTATCCATATCGTCCGCAATGCTCGTCGCGGCCTTGTTTTGTGGCTCAAACCCTTTTTCGAGTAGGAGATCGAGTGAGATAGCTTTTTTCTTGCGATATTCGTCTATTATAAGGTTATTGAGGACGTGGTATAAAAATGCCTTCATGGCGTCGATTTTGCCGCCTTTCGCGAGGTAGCTCCATGTTTTTATGAAGGTCTCTTGCACGAGGTCGTTCGAAAGAGCGCGGTCGTTCAACCTAAAATAGGAGTGCAAATTAAGCGCTTTTTCGTAATCGTGGTGGGCAACCTTTAATAAGGCGTCCGGTAGCATTTCCTCCTTCGGCCTTGTTTTCATAGTGCTTATAACCCAGTTGTAATAAGCCGTACGACGGGCCTCTTTATTACAACGTCATTACAGTACATAGCACGCATACCGCATTAAACCTAACTTTTTAATTACCGTAGTATTACCGTGTTGGCGCTACTCTAAAAAATAAGGTAGCGTATAGGCGTATGAAGCGACCATGGGGGAGAATGTGGAAGTTAATAGCAACCCGTAAATTCTGGGTGAAGATTATTTGGGCGAAAGGACGGTTGAGCCTGCAGTCCCATAACGACCGTACCGAATATCATTTTGGATTCTATAAAGTGTTACCGGGGGAGAAGCACCGTTTGCAAAGAGGGCTTTTTTTGGAAATAGCGACGGGGAATCCCCGCGAGGACGATATCGTCCGTTACGAAGACGACTACGGCCGCGGTTAAAATTCAACATTATATGAAACCTAAGACAGTCGTAATTCTAGCCTTGCTCCTTATTATTATAGTTGGTGGTATTGCGTGGATCGCTATGCGCGAGCCGGCAGTAAGCAAGCTCGATGGGTTTGCGCAGTGTCTTAAAGATAAGGGCGCGATATTTTACGGCGCGTTCTGGTGCCCGCATTGCCAAGATCAAAAGAAATTATTCGGCACCGCAAAGCGTTTTTTGCCGTATGTAGAATGCTCAACGCCTAACGGCAATGGCCAGCAGCAGATATGCGCTGATAAAAAAATAGAAGGGTATCCGTTATGGGAATTTGCAGATGGCACGCGCGAAAGCGGTTTATTGAGCCTTGTAAGGCTGGCGGAAAAAACTGGTTGTGCGTTACCCGCGGATAACTAAGTTTTCAGCATGACTCCGTTTGTAGAATTAACGACGCTTGCGCTTGCGGCGCTTACGATAGGTGCCGAAGTGGGGATTATTGTAATAGGGCTTTCTGTTATTTTCCGTAAAAGGGGGGAATGGGCGTTGCACCGCATGCTCCGCGTGCACGCGCCTGCGGCGGCGTTTTTTATATCCCTCTTTGCTGTACTCGCAAGCTTGTTTTATTCCGAAGTCGCGGGGTTCGCGCCGTGCTCCTTATGCTTAGTTCAGCGCCTATTTATGTTTCCGTTGCCGTTTATTTTACTCTACGCATGGCTTAAGGGTAGTCGGCGTACCGAAGGCATAGCTTTGCTTTTTGCCCTCTGCGGCTCGGCAGTCGCGGCATATAACTGGTTTATCCAAGTAGGTGGCAACGCCTTTATTCCGTGCCCGACCTCGGGCGAATCCTGTGCTAAAATATTTTTTATCATGTTTGGGTACGTCACGATCCCCGTAATGTCAGTCACTGCGTTTGCGCTTATCGTCGCCACGCTCGCCGCGGGCGCCATCCACAGGGGCAAGTAGGCGGTCCTCTGGTATGATTGTTGTATGGTCATCCATGGGAATGCGCCCACACCTAAAACGTTTTTCGCGCGCGTACATTCTGCGCTTATTCCCGTTGTCGTAACGCTTTTATTTTTAGTCGCGTTGCGCGCCATTTCGCTTTTTCCGTTTGGGTCAGGCGCTTCCTTATCTGCCTCATATGTTGCTGGCGCTTTTTTTGCCACGCTTACGCGCCTTTTCGTGGCGTATATTTTTGCCCTGTGCGCCGCTGTTCCGCTTGTGGCGTTATCGCGCCGCAGCCCGCTTACCGAAAAGATATTTCTGCCGTTTTTCGACGTTATGCAGTCTATTCCCGTACTTGCGTTCTTCCCCCTTATTGCCGGCGTATTTTTGCAGTTCGGGCTTGGTAATGCGGCGGCGATATTCGTATTGTTCCTTGCGATGTTGTGGAACATCGTCTTTAGCCTTGTTGCGGGGTTAAAAGCGATTCCGCGCGATATTTCGTGGGCAGCAAAAGTGTTTGGCGTGCGGGGGTTTGCATATATGCGCCGCGTGCTTATACCTGCCGTAACGCCGTCCTTAGTCACGGGGTCGCTCCTCGCATGGGCGCAAGGGTGGAATATAATTATCGTGGCTGAGGTACTCCATGCGTATATTCCATTCGGCACGGGTGCGGACGACTTGTACGGTATCGGGAGTATTCTGGTCGATTCTGTCGCCGCAGGGGAGATCAATACGTTCGTGACTGCCGTCGTCTTTCTTGTCGGCGCCATCGCCCTTATTAATTTTTTCGTGTGGCAGCGATTATTAAACCATGCCGAAAAATACCGCTTTGAATAAATCAGTGATTATTTCATTTGAAGACGTCTCGAAGACGTACGACGGTAAAGACGTTGCGCTTGTCGGCGCGAGTTTTGCCGTGCCGCACGGGGCATTTGCGTGCGTTATAGGCCCTTCGGGCGGGGGAAAGTCTACCGTGCTTAAACTTATCGCTGGCATTACGGAGCCGACGGCTGGTGCTGTCGTAAAACCCAAAAACGTCTCGATGGTATTCCAAGCGGGCGCCCTTATGCCGTGGCTCTCGGCGCTTGAAAACGTCGCATTCGGTTTGCACGGTAAGGGATTGTCTATGGCGCGTATTCGTTCTACGGCGCAAAAGTATTTTAAAATGCTCGGCCTGCAAGGACTTGAAGAAAAGCTGCCGCGCGAGCTTTCGGGTGGCGAGCGCCAGCGCGTGGGTATCGCACGGGCCTTGGCGGTTAACCCGCACGTGCTGTTGCTCGACGAGCCGTTTTCGGCGCTCGATCCGAAGACCACGGACGAGCTTCATAAAGATATTATTAAAATCTGGAAGGAGACGGGGAAGACGGTGGTGATGGTATCCCACTCCATAGAAGAAGCAGTTGCCTTAGGCACTATGGTAATTCTCGTGAAAGATTATGCGGTAAAAAAGATTTTCGATATCGATCTGCCACGGCCGCGCCACGAGCACGCGCTGCCCTTCATGCGCGAAGTGCGGCAAATAAAGAAAGAGTTTTTTAAATAAAAAAAGCTCCGGTCGAACTGGTCGGCCGGAGTTTTTGCAGTTTTGCTTCGTGCGGGAAGGTTCGTTCAGGTGAAGATGCGAGACACCAGATTAATTCAATCCGGTAAATTGCAAACTTCCCATACCCGTCGAAGTCGCGAAATGGACGAGCGGGCGGAGATCCCACTCCACGCGCGAACGGTCGTCTCTCGGAAGGCGTTCCTTCAGGATGCGGAGTGCGGCACTCGGAGACTCGGCAACGGCGTAGCAACTCCAATCCTCCCATGCCGCACCTAAGTGCTTGAACCAAAAGGTCTGCTTTGGTTTTGGTTCGCTAAGCAAACCGAACGTGAACATCCGCTTAAGGAATCGTATCATGATCTTTCTCCTCGGGTAACGTAAACTGGAAACGAGCCACAAATATATATTACCATGCTAGTATATAAAAAGTCAAGCTATTCTGCGGTTCGGTTATACAGGGTATAAAAAAAGAAGGCCCGACCGACTGACGTCGACGGGCGCTTCGCGTGCGGCTTTTATTCCTCGGATAGCGGTTTTGTTGTTGGACGCCGCTTGAGGTGTATATCGCCGCCGGTGCTTGCAAGC
>JAHFLO010000025.1 GCA_023244855.1 Candidatus Harrisonbacteria bacterium
CGTACCCGCTTCATGCTTTGTAAGTACCACCTCGTCCACGGCGCGGAAGGCCTCGATGACTTCCTTACGCTCGGCTTCCGGCATAAACACAAAGCCTTTCTTCAGCATAAGCCAGTTATCATTATTCAAAACAACCACGAGCCGGTCACCTAAGGCACGCGCTTCCTGAAACATCCGCACGTGCCCAATATGCACGGGGTCAAACCCGCCGCTTACGACTACAGTTTTTTTCTTAGCGTTTTCCATTTTCCTTCATAACATACCTACTGATGACCCCACTTGCAAGCATAAAAAGTGCTATAAAGGCGACCATGATATACACCCCATACTGCGCGGCTTTGCCACCAAAATAGAAGAACGCGAGGCTGATAGGGATATCGGCAAGTAGAGTCGCTAAAAAGAATACGCGAAACGGAATCTTCGTAAGCCCCGCGGCGTAACTAAAAAAATCGAGCGCTCCAGCAGCGACGAAGCGCAAACCTAAAAACCCCCAAAAGCGAGTTCTACCCGAAAGCGTAGCCTCAAACTTATGGAGATCATGGAGACCGGTAAAACGCGCCGCAACCGGCTCGCGAAACTTACGGGCGATGAGGAACGCGACCACGGCACCCATATCCGCCCCGATGAAATTCGCTGCCCATGCCTGCCACCACGGCATAACCGCCATACTCATAAAGGCAACCGGCTGCCCCGGAAGCGGCGCCACAACGATAGCAAGAAACCGCGCGAAGGCAACAATAAAAAAAGCGTACATCGGGTTAGCCGTAACCGCGGCGGCGACGAGCGCCTGATACTTACCGAAAAAAACCGGAATAAGGAAAACGGCTGCCATTATAATGCCCGCCACCGCCATTAAAACCTTTTCACGCGATACGTTTTTATTGTTCATTACGAATCCACGCGAATCGAGGACCTTTATAGCCATCGCGTTCGATTTCTTCTATAAACAGCGCAAACGGCCGCACCCATATACCGCGCTCTCCGTACAACGCCTTATATACTACGAAATTTTCCAATGTCTCGGAATGCTTCGCTATACCGACGAGCTCATATTCATTTCCCTTAAAATGCCGATAAATCCCCTTTTTAAGCGCCATGACACTTCTTGTATTTAACGGGGTTGCCGCCCGCGTCTTTCTTGCCGCAGGGACAGGCGTCGTTGCGGCCCGTGCCCTCGTACTGCTTAACGGCCGGTACTGCGGGGATGGCGAGCGGTGAAGCGACGGCTGTAGGAGCAACCTTCGCCGCTTCTGCCGCAGCTTTAAGACGCTCTTCGTTCTCCTTCATCCATTCTTCAAACTGCGCGAGTAGTTGCTGGTAAAGCAAATGCGCTTCGCGCCGGTATTCCACCAAGGGGTCGCGTTGGCCGTACGCACGGAGCCGTACGGAATCGCGCAACGACTCCATGTCTTCCAAGTGCGACATCCAGAGCATATCAAGGAAATAGAGCGCCTGCACCGGCGCCTGCGCGGCAAGCAACGCCTCACGCTTTGCATATACCGCCGTACGCTGTTTGTTTAAAACATCGTCGTATTCGAGCAAATGCTTGCGAGCGTCGAAGTTAAAACCCTCCACCTTCATCTGCGCCTGCTCAATGACTTTACCCACAATGCGCGATTCTATCGGCATATCCGCAGGCATATCCATTTTCTCCATCATCCCCTTCAAGCGGTCACCGCCGAAGACGCGGAGTAAATCGTCTTCCAAGGACATAAAGAATTGCGACGACCCCTCGTCGCCCTGCCGACCCGCGCGGCCGCGCAGCTGGTTGTCGATACGCCGCGCCTCGTGCCGCTCAGTACCGATAACATGCAAGCCACCTAATGCCTTGATTGCCGCCGCTTCATCGGCCTTCGGCGGATTACCACCCAAAATAATGTCCACGCCGCGGCCCGCCATATTCGTAGCCACCGTAACCGCCCCCTTGCGACCCGCCTGCGCCACAATCATACCTTCGCGCTCGTGGTTCTTCGCGTTCAACATTTCATGCGGTATGCCAGCCTTTGAAAGCAAGCGGGACAATAATTCGTTTTTTTCAATCGCGGCAGTGCCAACAAGCACTGGCTGGCCAAGTTCGTGCCGACGCTTAATTTCCGCCACCACCGCGGTGAACTTGGCGTCCAAATTCTTGTAAATCAAATCAACGGCGTCCTTACGTTGCCGCGGGCGGTGCGTCGGCACCGTAACAGCCTCAAGCTTATACACCTTATCGAACTCCTCGGCAGACGTTTGCGCCGTACCCGTCATACCAGCGAGCTTTTTATACATGCGGAAATAATTCTGAATACTGACTTCCGCGTACGTGCGCGATTCTTGTTGAACCTTCACGCCCTCTTTCGCCTCGATCGCTTGGTGCAAGCCACCCGAAAACCGCCTGCCATGCATCAAGCGGCCCGTAAACTGGTCTACGATCACGATCTCGCCATCTTTCACCACGTAATCCTTATCAAGCTTGAATAACCCGTATGCGCGGAGCGTTTCTTGCAGATAATGCACAAGACGCAGATTTTCAGGCGCATATAAATCCGTAATGCCAAGCGCCTTTTCAACCTTGTCGATACCGTCCTGCGTAATGTCGACCGCCTTTATCTTTTCGTCCACCATGTAATCCTCGCCGCGGATCAAACCCGCAACGATACGCGAGAACGTCTTATAGTATTCACTGGACTCGCTATCAGGCGCGGAAATGATTAAGGGTGTGCGCGCCTCGTCTATCAAAATACTGTCTACCTCGTCGATAATCGCGTAGTGATAACCGCGTTGGACTTGACTGTTCTTTGCATACGCCAAATTATCGCGCAGGTAATCGAAGCCGAATTCGTGGTTCGTACCATACGTAATATCCGCCGCATACGCTTCTTTGCGCGATATAGGCCGCAAATAATCCTCTTCTATACGGAAGCTGCCCTCCGCGTCACGAATTTCATCCACCTCCTTCTCCGCCTTAAAGTGCGGGTCGTATGCATACGCACTGTCGTGCGCAATTATCGCGACCGAAATTCCTAAAAGATAATACACCTGCCCCATCCAGATAGCGTCGCGCTTCGCCAAGTAGTCGTTCACCGTAACCAAATGCACGCCTTTACCGCTTAAGGCGTTCAAATACGCGGGGCAGGTACCCACCAAGGTCTTACCTTCACCAGTCGCCATTTCGGCAATTTTACCGTCGTGCAAAACCATACCGCCGATAAGCTGAACGTCGTAATGCCGTTGCTTTAAGGTGCGTAAAGATGCCTCGCGTATCAGTGCGAAGGCGCGCGGCAAAAGCGCAGTAAGGGATTCACCCGCCTGTGCGCGCTTACGAAGCGCCGCGCTCTCGGCGGCTAGGCCGCTATCAGGCAAGCCTTTAAGCTCCGTTTCAAGGGCATTAATTTCTAAAACCCGCTTTTTATAAGCTTTTAATGGATCGAATAAACTAAACATAGGGCTAAGCGTATTCTATTTCTTCGTGGAGCGCTATGCCGAACTCATCCATCACTTTCGCCTTTACGAGCGCCACTAGACCCTTTACGTCTTCCGCCTCCGCGCCGCAGGCATTCACGATGAAGTTAGGGTGCTTCTGCGAAACCATCGCCCCACCGTAACTCACGCCCTTTAAGCCAACCTTATCAATAAGAAATGCAGCAGGGATTACCGGAAACGGATCATGCTTCACGTGTTTCTTAATATCATCGCGTGATTGCATCGCAACCGGCACCAAATCCCACGCAACATTCTTAAAAATACTTCCGACATTCGGATATTCAAGCGGCTGACGTGCGGCGCGCCACGCGATTTTTTCGTTTATAACCTGCTGGACTGAAAGCGGCGTGGCGCGTGTTAAAACAAACGTCGCCGAAAGAACGATTTCTTTACCCGAAAGATCTTTAAAAACGCTATTACGATACCCAAACTTGCAGGCGTCATTATCGCGCACCCGTATGTGCGGCTTTGCGCCGCTCATATCAAAGCTCGCGACGCTTACTATGGAAT
Source organism: Candidatus Harrisonbacteria bacterium (assembly GCA_023244855.1). Lineage (GTDB taxonomy): Bacteria > Patescibacteriota > Minisyncoccia > UBA6257 > UBA11618 > CALRGO01. The sequence continues at coordinate 3,973 of JAHFLO010000025.1, forward strand.
CCTTCATTTCGCCGCCGAAAGCCCCCGCATTTCCGCGTATGGCGCCGCCTACGGTACCCGGCAAACCACCCGCCCACTCGAGGCCGGAAAAGCCCTCCGCCGCACACATAGTAAGCAAATCGTGCACCGGCACGCCCGCGCCGCACGTTACCGTAACCGTTTCCGGCAGCGCTGCATTTACAGAAATAAAACGAATGTCGGGCTTTACGACGAGCCCGTCGAAAACGCCGTCGCTAAAAAGCACGTTCGTGCCCCCGCCTAATACGAAAAGCGGCACGTTCTTTTCTTTCGCAAAAGAAATAGCGTGCATTATGTGGTGCAAACCCTCGGCATGACAAAAATAGCGGGCAGTGCCGCCAATTGCATAGTTGCTATATTTTTTTAATGAAACGTGTTCTGAAATCATGGGGCTAGGCATATAGGGATACATATTCCCGTAGGAGGCGGCTAGTTGACCCCTGTTAACCAATGGTAATAAATGAGTGCTGGAACCGCCTCCTGTATACAGTATAGGAAACCGGAAGCAGTAAAAGCAAACCAACAAAAAACCCCGCAAGCGGGGCTTTCTGCCATTGGTTTAGGGATCTGCTAAGCAAATTAATACTCACAAAGCAACCACCCTCATTTACCTGTTAAACAGTGTACACTATGTGGATAAAAATTGCAAGTAGCTACCGCAACTCGTACGTCACGCTTACGGTAACCCGCGCCTCGTC
>JAHFLO010000026.1 GCA_023244855.1 Candidatus Harrisonbacteria bacterium
GCTCGCCATCTTCATAATGAAGACTGCGTTCGTGTCCCCCTTCGCGTCGAAGAGAACCTGCCCCTGCAAGAACGTCGGTGTACCGAAGCAGTAAACGCCAGGGGCGAGCTGCTGGTTGTTCAGGTTCACGTCCGTCATGTCCGCCGTGCACTTCATGCCTAAAATCTCGTTGTATACGGTTTGCGCGTCCGCCCGCGCCTGCGCGTTAGGCGTTGCGCTGTCGAGTATCGCGTATCCCGCCGCCGCGCCGAGATTCGGCATAGTTACGGCAAAACTCGGCGCCGCGATAAACGCTAAAAGCCCTGCTACAAGAGCAATATCCGCTACGTAAGAGTATTTTTTCATACCCGCAATGATGCCCTAAAACGGTTAAAATAGCAATACTCCCCTTTCAAGCCTATTAATAACCCGATTTTAAAAGGAGCTATTATTTAACCTGTACGAATTCACCAGCTTTCACGGTACGCATCTCAAAAGCATCCGGTGACGTAATAACGAAACCTTTATCGTTAAATTGAATTTGCGGAATAGATACGGCTCCGTCGAATTGTACGGCGGCAAGCCCGTCTTTAATATTCTCCCCCGTAAGCTCTTTTCCAGAAGTAAGAATATCGGCAATAACTGCGTTAAGGACTAGCACGGCATTATATGAAGTTACCGCAGAAGGAGAAATAGACTTGCGACCAAAACGCGCCTCATATGCTTTTGAAAACACGTCGTAGCCATTACTTTGAGCGGGAGTGGCGAAGTACAACCGATCCTCCATGCCTGCAGCGCAATCAGACAGCGCCTTTGGCGTACCTGCCGATTCGGTGGAAAGCAAGGGCAAGCCGAGACCCAGCTCTTTTGTTTGCTTTAAAAATACACATTCAAGATCGGCGTATGAGCCGAATAATGCATCGGGGTTCTTAGTCTTCGCTTTTGCGATAAGGGTCCGATAATCCACAACTGCATAATCAGTGCCCATTTCCTTAGATACGATCTGGACGCCGAATTCTGGAGCATTTTTTTCGAATAGGTCTGCGGCATACAACCAGAAGCTGAAATTAGCCGGCTCGATAATCGCAATTTTTCTCCAACCGCGCGTCGCGGCAAACTTCAATAGCTCACGAACACCGATTTCGTTATCGGGCCATGTAGTGAAAAAATAAGGGGAATTAACTTTAGCCTCGATGTCTGTCGAAGCATTAGGACTGATTACCGGAGTCTTTCGATTAGCCGAAGTAATAGCCATTACTTCTGCCGCGCCATCCCATTGCGGACCGACAATTGCAAGCACCTTATCTACGCTAATCAACTTTTCTCCGGCAGAAACTACCTGCTTCAGATCAAAAGCTGGCGCATCGGCAGAAAGTATTTCAATCGGGCGACCCTGTATGCCGCCGCGGGCATTAATTTCTTCAGCAGCAAGCAATGCGCCATTCCTCTCTTCTTCGCCGATGTCGGATCCGACGCCAGTAAGGGCGGACATTTGACCGATTTTTATAGGATCGCCATTAGCCTGTCGTGAAGAAGATTTTTGACTTAGAAAGTAGTATCCCCCACCTATAATGACTACTATAATCGTCCAAATCCAGATATTTTTCATGCTATTACCCTATCCGAGTCTGCATAAAATGTAAATTTAGGAAAATATAATATAGGAGTGGTACCCTTAAGGCGCAATATGCGCTACGAAAACGCCGAGCAATTCAAAGAAGAATGCGGTTATACGATAGACGGCGTGTGGTACCCGCGCGTTACGAAAATCGTCGAGATTAAGGCGAAGCCGCAGCTCTATAAATTCTACGCCGAAGTCGGCTTTGAGGAGGGCGAAGAAATAAAAGCGAAGTCGGCGAACGAAGGCACGCTGATACACGAAGCTTTTGAAGCTATTTTAATGGGGCAATCCCCCGCGATAGACCCGTCTATCGCGCCCGCCATAAACGCTGCCGTAGAATTTATCAAAACGAATAAAATCCACGTCGACCCTGCCTTCGTGGAACGCCGCGTGGTAAATTACGAACACCGTTACGCGGGCACTATCGACACCCTCGCCCTTATCGGCGGCAAGTTCGGTATTTTAGACATAAAGACATCCCTTTCTATCTACCGCGACTACAACCTGCAAACCGCCGCGTATATGGATACGCTCCGCGCGCAAAACCTGCAAACGCGGTGGATTATGCGCATAGACCAAAGCGCGACATGCACGAAGTGCGCCTCAACTCTGCGCGGCAAGGGCGGCCGCGACAAAATTCGCGACCCCTACCCCCGCCCCATGAGTTGGCAGAAGTGCGAAGAAACTAGTCACGAGTTCGGCCCCGTTACCGGCCACGTAGAGCTTAAGGAATTTCCGTATTGGAAGGATGACTTCGCCGCATTTTTAGGCGCGAAGAAATTATGGGAATGGGAAAACGATTATTGGCTGAGGAAAATAAGTTATTAACTTCCGCGCACGGCGCTATCCATAGTAGAATAACCCTATGACCGAACGTGCCATTTCGTATTTACTATTACTTGCGGCAACCGTTGCCGTTTTATTAGTCGTCGTCATCCAGCCGCGCAATACCTTGATGCAAAAGCAAAGGATGATGCAGGGAGTAAACCCTAATCTTGCGCAAACATGCATGATGACTGAAACCATGACTTGCGATGAATACCAAGTAATAATGTGCCAAAACCAAGGCGGTACATGGAATAGCACCACTCAATCATGCACACCACCACCTACTACCTGTTCAAATGGGTCATGCACCGAACAAATGTGTTTGCAAATGGGATATGGATGGAACGGAACATCATGCGTCATTTCATCTTCCGGTAGCGGATCATCCGGTGGCGTAGCCGCCATAGGAGGCGTAAGCGCGAACGAGCAGCTAGCGCAGCGTATCGAATCCCAATGCCTCGCGCACGTAGAAAAATCCGGCTACGGGGAAACCGTCAGAAAATACGGTTGGTATAACAATATTCGCACCTACGCGAACAATGCCTGCACGTACGCATACCTCGCGACGAACGGTAAGTACGGCAGTAACAACGACCTTTATCTCATCCCTAACCTCCTTACGAATGATTACGCGGTGCGGCAAGAAGATATTGGTATGCTCTACCAAGCGCTCGAAGATGTCCCCTCTCTCAAAGATTTCCTCGCTCAAGGAAAAGGAGAGTCACTCGACGATTATCTAAACCCATTAAAAGACGGTGCCGCAAAGCGTTTGAAAGACATTATGGATATCATGGCGGCGTACAACGACCTTACGACCGACCAAAAAGCGAGCCCTACGTGGCTTGCTGAGCCTATGCCATGGACAACCATAGATGCCGCCGCGAAATGGAACGCGCAGCACGGCACGAAAATTGTAAGTCTTGAAGAGAAATTACTCGCCCTTTTACCGAAACCGGAAAAGGAAAAGGAACTTATTGTAGCCACTGAAGATCCTCAGCCCGAAATAAAAGCAGTGGAGCAAAAAAAGGAAGTTGCTGTAGTAACACGGCAAGCGGAACCTGAAACGCCATCAATCCGTCAGCGCATAGCAACAGTATTTGCAACAATAAAAAATAAGTTTAAAGAAATACGTGAAAGAGGAGAGGAGTCGGGTATTGTCCACACAACGATACAACGCGATATCAACGCCCTACGAAAAGATTTCTTGCATACACAAGAAGTAATCGAGACATTCAATACCTGCCTCAAGGACGGCGTCTGCTAATTCAAAAGTTAGCCGTGCCGAATAACCATCACGTCGCCGTCTGCGACTACGTATTCTTTCCCCTCTAATCGCATCTTCCCCTTCGCTTTCGCCTGCGACCAACTCCCCGCCTCGAGCAATGCCTGTGTAGAAACGGTTTCGGCACGAATAAACTTGCTTTCGAAGTCGCCGTGGATCGTTCCGGCAGCCTCCGGCGCCTTCGCCCCACGGCGAATCGTCCACGCGCGCGTTTCCTCTTCCCCCGTCGTAAAGAAACTTATCAAATTAAGCGTCGCGTAGGCTTCGCGTATCATCGAAGCCAAGGCTTCTTTCGCCCCCGCCTCGTCGCTGACGTTTGCCACCACATACGCTATTCCCTTTTTTGCGAGCTCAGTCTTTAAATCTTCCGGCACATCCTCCGGCTCGCCGTTTAAGAGCGCTATCTGCCGCTTCATCGTAAGGAGCTGCAATGAACGCACTTCAGGCTCATCCGCATATTCATAAATCAATCCGCCCCCCATAAGCGCGGTTTTTATTTTTTCCATTACTGGCAAGGCAGCTACAGCTTCTTTTTTGCCGCCACGCGCTTCGGCACCGAGAGAAACTATGCGCTTCTCCACCGTTTCCAAATCCTTCAGCGCAAGCTCGGCGTTAATAATACCCATGTCGCGTAAGGGGTCGACGGAATTCTCCACGTGCGTTATCTCCGTGCCGCCAAAGCAACGTAATACCATAACAATGGCGTTCGTTTCGCGTATGTGCGACAAGAACTGGTTGCCCAAACCCTCGCCGCTTGCGGCGCCCTTAACGAGCCCCGCAATGTCATAAAACTCCACGATAGCGGGTACGATCTTTTTAGAACCGGAAAGTTCAGATAAACGGTTAAGCCGTTCATCAGGAACGGAAACAATACCAACGTTAGGGTCGATGGTGCAAAATGGATAGTTGGCGATATTCACATCCTGCTTGGTGAGCAACTTAAAAAGCGTCGACTTGCCGACGTTAGGCAGAC
>JAHFLO010000007.1 GCA_023244855.1 Candidatus Harrisonbacteria bacterium
AAGGTCAAGTTCCGTATAACGGTCACCATGCGCGAGGGTATTTTTAAATAAACATATGGCATTACGACCTTCCGGAAAACGCGCGATGAGCCTCTTTGCCGGCACGGCGCTTTTGGTTGCTTCGCTTGCGGCGTACGCGGCGTACTTCCGCCCCGCGTACGACGAAGTGACGAAACTCCGCGGTACCTTAATAGCCAAGCAGAATTTATTTGAAGATAAAAAGCAGGCGGTAGATAAGGTGGAGGCACTCATCAAGCAGTACCAAGGCGCGGGCCGGTTGCAGGACGTTATTTCCTTATCCCTTCCTGCAAGCGAGGAGGTGTCTTCCGTATTCAATCAGTTGCAGGCGATAGCGGGGTCGAATGGTCTTTCGGTGCAGGTATTCAACGTCCAGCCGCTTTCCACGAAGCCTTCCGAAAAACCGCTCGTAAAACCTCTTGGCACGCTCCGGCTGTCGCTCCGCCTTGCGGGCAGCTACGCGCCGTTTAAAGAATTTATTAGGGGTTTGGAGACGAACATCCGCGCGATGGATATTGTAAGTATCAAAGTCGAATCGTCGGGCCGTGGCGACAGCTTCATGTATACCGTGGTGGCGGATACCTACTATCAGGCGGAATAAAAAATATGGCATTAATCATCGAACAGACGAGGCGTAGCGTTAACTGGTTCGGCATTGCCGTTTTCATATTTTTACTCGCTGTCATTTTTGGCGGCGGGTTTTTCCTGTTTTTCGGGCCCACGCCCGCTATCGAGATAATCGCGCCAGTACAGCTTGATGCAACGGAAAAGATTTCGAATATCAAGCTTGATGCGGGCAAAATTATCGAGAGCCCCGTGCTTAAGGGTTTCAAGCAGTACGGCACGGTGCCGGGGGTCGGTAGTCTTGGTCGGTCGAATCCATTTCTGCCATTATAGTTTTTGCCATGGATGAACACGCATTAATACAAGCGCTCGTCGACGGGCAGTTCCTTTCCCAGAGCCAAGGCGATGCGTTGTTGCGCGAATCCGTTTCTATTAGTAAGCGCGCGGAAGACATTATTTATGACCGGCGTTTGGTTGCCGAGACAGAGGTTGCGCGTGCGAAGTCTGTTGTTTTAAATATTCCGTACACTAAAGTTTCGACCGAAGGCATCACGCCGGAGCTCATAAAAATGGTGCCGGAGGAAACCGTCTCTACGTACAAGGCGGCACCTCTTTCGCGGCAGGGCGATATGCTTGTGGTGGGCATGGTGCATCCAGATGATGTGAAAGCGCAGGAGGCGTTGCGGTTTATCGCTAAGCGCAACCGCGTGTCATTAGGCGTATACGTCATTACGCCTTCGGACTTGGAATTGATTCTGCGTAAGTACTCCCCGTTTTCGGCAACGGTAGAAAGCGCCCTGCAAGGCATGGGCGGTGGCCGTGGGGGATCCTCGTCGGGTGAGCGCAAAGTAAAGCTGCTCGAAGAGGCGGTTTCGGTAAACGAAGACGTGCCGGTTATTAAGATTGTCTCTTCTACGCTTAAAGAAGCCGTAAGTTCGGGTGCCTCAGATATTCACATAGAACCCCAGCGCGACCGTTTGCGCATCCGTTTGCGGTTAGACGGCGTGTTGCAAGAGGTGGCGACTGTGCCGCTCGATTTGCACCAGCCGATAGTTTCGCGCATCAAGATTTTGGCGAACTTAAAGATAGACGAAACGCGCACCCCGCAAGACGGCCGGTTCCGTACCGTGCTCTTCGGGCGCGACATCGACTACCGCGTGTCCACCTTCCCTACGCCCGCAGGAGAAAAGATTGCTATTCGTGTACTCGACCCGCAGACAGGCTTGAAGAAGCTCGAAGATTTGGGTTTGCAAGGTCATAACGAAAAGTCCGTGCGCGCGGGGCTTACGAAGCCATTCGGTATGATTTTAATAAGCGGTCCTACGGGGTCCGGTAAAACGACGACGCTCTATGCCCTGATGCGTGGGCTTAATACCGAAGGCGCTAACGTCGTGAGCTTGGAAGATCCGGTTGAATATACGATGGATGGCGTAAACCAGTCGCAGGTGCGGCCGGAAATCGGCTACGACTTTGCCTCCGGTTTGCGGGAAATTTTACGGCAAGATCCGGACGTTATCATGGTTGGCGAAATTCGCGACAAAGAAACGGCGGAGCTTGCGGTACACGCCGCGCTTACCGGCCATATCGTTTTATCTACTATTCACACCAACGACGCGGCGGGCGTTATTCCGCGCCTTATTGATATGGGCGTGGACGCGTTCCTTTTACCATCGGCGTTGAACTTGATGGTATCCCAGCGTTTGGTAGGTCGTCTGTGCGACGCGTGCAAGAAGGCTGAAAAGCCGTCGGCGGAAATTGCAGAGCTTTTGGAAAAAGAAATCGGTAGCCTCGCAAAAGGTCCGTATGAAGTATGGCGTTCGGAAGGCTGTAAGGTATGCCGTAACAAGGGGATTACGGGCCGCGTGGCAATTTTTGAAGTGTTCGAGATGACGCGCGAGTTGGGTGCAGTGATCGCGAAAGACCCCTCGGCCGGCAACGTTGCAAGCGAAGCAATTCGCCAAGGCATGCTTACCATGCGGCAAGACGGCTTACTGAAAGCCGTCACCGGCATAATTTCCGTTGAAGAAGTCCTGCGCGAAACAAGCGCGTCGTAGTTGACATTTTTTAATAAATAGAGTAATGTATAAATACTGTCTAAGGCGTTCTTAGATACGTGAAAGTTCATCGAAAAAACCTTATATTATTGGAGTTTCAGGCCATGCGTCGTTGTAGAAATTCGTCTCTGGCTTTGGCATGCGAAGTGCTTGAGTTGCGGACATGTCCGTCGTCGATGTGGTCATCAATGGATGGCTTTCTCACGATTATGTGTCCATCGCCTGCGAGCGTGGTACACATGACTCAGTACGACCATCAGACGGTTGTGCAGGTTGATACCGAAACACCGGTGATATTCGCAAGTGATGCGGCTCGTTATTTGGCGGCTTTTGCCCCTGATGGCGAATATCTCGCTTCAGTTGAAATCGTCGTGTTGCCGGCCGTTGCAGGCGACGTTTCATTAGCTCAGCCGCGGACGCAAGCGGATGACGACTTCACTTTGTTTTGGAGTCAAAATCCGGATGGCTTGAGTGATGACGGCTCGTTCGGTGTTCCCGTCGAAGCGGATTTTCCGATTACCGATGACAACGATGGGGATCTCGTGAGCGGTTTCAGCGCCGATTGCCCTTCCGTTGATGTGATTGACGACACATCGGCAGACAGTGCGCTCACGATCGAAGACGAAATCGGCTCAGAGGCTTTCGAGGTTGCTGTCCTTCCGGAGGAAATCGTCGATGAAAATTTCGACATCGTTCTCCTGGAGATTTTCAGCAGTCAGAAAGATCTCTTGGTTAGCGCGAACCTTTAGCGGGGTTCGTATATCACTTCCTTTAACTCTTACAAAACACCGCATGGTTCGCCCAGCGGTTTTCTTTTTCCATATGTTATACTTTTTCTAATGGACTATCAGGCGAAGTTGAATGAATTGTTGCTTGCGACTGCGCGGCAAAACGCAAGTGATTTGCATATTGGTGTGGGTCAGCCGCCGACCTTACGTTTGGATGGCGCTCTTATCCCAATTTCAGGTGAGCAGATTATTACGCCCGAAATCGCGGAAGGCCTTACACAAGCGCTTTTAAACGACGAACAGAAGAAAGTATTTACCGAAAAGAAAGAATTAGACTTTTCATATTCGCTTGAAGACAAGGCTAGATTCCGCGTAAACGTCTTCACGCAAAAGGGCTTTGCTGCCGCCGCGCTCCGCTTGATTCCGGTAAAGGTGCGTACGGTGGAGGAGCTTGGCTTGCCGCCCATTGTGCACGACCTTACTAAACTCTCGCAGGGGTTCGTCTTAGTCGTCGGCCCCGCCGGCCACGGCAAGTCTACTACTCTTGCCGCCCTTGTGGACGAAATAAACCACACGCGCACGGACCATATCATTACCATCGAAGACCCTATCGAATATTTATTTACGCAAGACAGGGCAATTATCTCCCAGCGTGAAGTGGGGGCAGATACGCTAGGCTTTCACCGTGCGCTCCGTAGCGTTTTGCGCCAAGACCCCGATGTTTTAATGATCGGTGAAATGCGTGACCCGATTTCGATGGCAACCGCCATGACCGCTGCTGAAACCGGCCATTTAGCGTTTGCTACGCTCCATACTAATTCTGCGGCGCAGACGGTTAACCGCATTATCGATTCCTTTCCTGCCGAACAGCAGGGGCAGGTAACGAGCCAGCTCGCGGCTACGCTCGTCGCCATCATTTCCCAGCGCCTTGTGCCGCGCGTGGACGGTGGTCGCGTACCGGCGATGGAGATAATGTTCGTAAACCCCGCTATCCGTAACCTCATCCGCGAGCGCAAGTCGTACCAGATCGACCTCGTAATCGAAACGAGCTCGCAAGAAGGCATGATAACCTTGAACCGTTCGCTTGCGAGCCTTATCGATCGCCGCATCGTTTCCTTGGAACAAGCGCTTATCTACTCCCAAAATCCGGCAGAACTTAAAGTATTGGTCGAGCGATCGGCGTAACAGCGATTTTTTAACGGGATGAAATTCAGATACAGCGCGCGTACCAAAACAGGGGAGTTGCAGGTAGGTTTTGTTGATGCCATAACTAAAGATGCGGCGTTAAACAGCCTGCACGGCCACGAACTGTACGTGCTCTCGATTGAAGGCACGGACACGCAGTCGTTCTTCGGCTCCATTAATAACTTCTTCAACCGCGTAAAGCGCGCGGACGTGATGGTCTTTACGCGCCAGTTCGCCGCTATGCTCGAGGCGGCAATCCCCTTAGGAGACACTTTCAAGGCGCTCTATCGGCAGACGCGTAACCCCGTTTTGCGCGATGCGGCATTCGAGATAAGTGGCGACATAGACTCGGGCTTGGCATTGTCGCAAGCGCTCGAACGGCACCGCGGCATATTTTCCGAGTTTTACATAAACCTTATAAAGTCCGCTGAAGTCACGGGCCGCGTGCAGGAATCCGTCGCCTTCCTTGCCGATTATTTAGAAAAAGAAAATACGCTTGTTTCAAAAATTAAGAACGCGATGATTTATCCGGTATTTGTCGTCGCGCTTTTTATCGTCGTCGCAGGCGTGCTTATGGGTGTCGTCTTCCCGCAGATCGAGCCGATATTCGTGGATGCGAACGTCACCTTACCCCTTATCACTCAGGTATTCCTCGCCGTAGGCCACTTTATCGCTAATTGGTGGTTAGCACTCGTCGTGATAGCGCTTGCGTTTATCGCGTTCCTTATCGAGTATGTGCGGAGCGAAGAAGGCGGCGTAGTGTTCGACGAAATCGTACTGTCGTTGCCCGTCGTCGGCAAACTTTTACGGCAGGCCTATGTTGCGCGCTTTGGCGAAGCGATGAGCGTGCTCATTAAGGGTGGCATCCCCATCGCGCAGGCGATAGAAACGAGCGGGCACACGGTCGGGAGCCTTTTGTACCGTGATGCGCTCCACGGCGTTGCGGAGAAAATCCGCGGCGGCGAGCTGTTAAGTCGCGCGCTCGAGGCAGAGGAGCGGTACTTTCCTCCGCTCGTAAGCCAGATGGTGGCGGTAGGCGAAAGCACGGGCCGGCTCGACGACATGCTCGCGCGCGTAGCGCAGTTTTATACGCGCGAAGTGGACGGTATGGTAAGTAATTTAGTGGAGCTTATACAGCCGGCACTCATGGTCGTCATCGGCGCGGGTGTAGGTCTCCTGTTTGCCTCCATCCTGCTTCCGATATACAATTTGGTACAAGTATTTTAAAACTATGCATAAAAAACAGGGCTTTACGCTCGTAGAAATTCTCGTGGTGGTTTCGATTATCGGCATGCTTTCATCTATCGTTCTCGTGGGGCTCGGGTCCTTCCGTGCCCGTGGGCGCGACGCGCGCCGTGTTGCCGACTTGCGCGAAACGCAGAACGCCTTGGAACTCTATTATGGTAAATTTGGCGGCTACCCATTAACTACGTGGGATGGGCTCGAGGGCACGCTTAAGGAGGCGGAAATTGGCGTATCGGCTATTTCAGATGATCCGCTCGGCGGCACTAACCACTATCGCTATGGTTCGAATGGCCAGAGCTACGTCTTGGGCGCAAAGCTCGAAGACCCCAACAATCAAGTATTGAAGGATGATGTGGACGGTTCGGGTGCGGAGACTATCGGCGTCGATTGTGGTAGCGAGGCATCTGATCAGTTCTATTGTCTCCGTTTTTAGTTCATGTTTACGGCGACGCTTCTGATTCTTTTCGCGTCCGGCCTCGCGATAGGGAGCTTCCTTAATGTCGTCATCTTCCGCTACGACGGCGAGCAGCCGTTATTTTCGTTTAAAGGTTTGGGCGGTAGGTCGCATTGCATGCGCTGTAGGGCGCAACTCAAGTGGTATGACCTTGTGCCGCTTTTTAGTTACATCTTTCTGCGCGGCAAGTGCCGCGCGTGCAAGGCGCGTATTTCGCCCCAGTATCCGCTCGTCGAGCTCGTGACTGCATGCGCGTTCTTATTGCCCGCGCTTTTCTTTTATCCGCATTATTCTTTCCCTGTTATGCATCCGCACGCGGCACTCATGGCTGCGCTCTGGCTGCCCGTTATAGCGCTTATGATAATCCTCGCGGTCGTCGACATGCGGCTTATGCTTATTCCCGACGAGACGGTTGTGGGTTTATCTTTAGTCGGCCTCGCGCTTTCGTCATATCAAGATTCGTTCCTCGGCGCGTATGCGGCGCTCTTCCCTCAATTTGCGAGTCCATTCCTTAATCATCTTGCGGGCGCCGTATTTGGTTTAGCATCCCTCGGCCTTATAGTCCTCTTGAGCCGCGGGCGCGCCATGGGCATGGGCGACGTAAAGTTCGCGGGCGCGATGGGTTTAATTATTGGTTTTCCCGATATCGTATTCGCCTTAGCACTTTCGTTCCTCATAGGTGGTATATGGAGTATGGGCTTGCTTGGGCTCAAATGGGGCAGGGGCACGACCATGAAGACCATGGTGCCATTCGGCCCCTTCATGGTCGCGGGCTTCTTTATTCATATCTTCTACATGGAAAAACTTATGGCATGGTATTTCGCTTTGTTGTAGTATCCGGCTATGGAACTTAAGTATAAAGATCTTCACCGCGTCGCTTCTACGGCGATTATATATAAGGAGGGAAAATACCTGATTACGCGCCGGAGTCTTACGAAGAAATCATCTCCGGGGAAGTGGACGGTGCCGGGCGGTGGCTTGGAAACGGATGATTATGTAAACGATCAACCCTCTACGAAGGACGGTAAGCAATGGTATGGAGCCGTTGAAAAATCCTTGCGGCGGGAGATTTTGGAGGAAGTCGGTTTGGAGGTCGGCCCGTTTCATTATCTTTTGGATTTAACATTTATAATTCCCGACGGCACACCCGCCGTAGTTTTAAGTTTTTATGCGGATTGGAAATCCGGCGAAGTGGTTTTAGATAAGGAGAGTATCGAATACGCATGGGTCACACCCGAAGAAGCGAAAAGCTACGACCTAATAGAAGGCATAGCCGAAGAAATCGCCATGGCGGACGAGCGTATTCGTTCGGGCATATAAGTTTCGTATTCTAGCTTCGTCCAGTGCTCGGAATATGATATATTTGATATATGTCTCAAAGATTAAAACAGTGGTTAATTTTAACGATCATATGGTCTGTGGGGATATTCACTGCACTTAAAACGTATTTTTCATATGAATCATCGTGGGGGTATTTCATACCATTCGCAATCTATGTCGCACTAACGGCGACAACCCCGTTTTTAATTCGTGAAAATCCATCACGGAAATATAGATATGGATGCGTTTTCGTGGCATCACTATTACTTATTGCAGTTCTCTCGATTGTAGATTCTTGGGATATGTCTATTTTCAGTATCGCTCCTGGAATTCTGTTCTTCTTGCCTACGGCAGTCTTATCAGGTATTACAGCCTTCATAATAAAAAAATGGGATACCCTTTAATTAAAAAGACGTTCATTTTATATAGTCTCTAGATCTTAGTTAGTAGATTTCTTTAATAAATCTTAATAATATAGGTTGCGCCGGCAGATTTTGCGTGCGAAAGTAGGGGGATGGATTTAGGTGAATTTAATAAGCGTTTAGGTGCGCTGAATGCCGAGCAGCGGCAGGCGGTTGAGTTGCCCGCAGGGCATGCTTTGGTGCTTGCGGGGCCGGGGAGCGGTAAGACGGAGACGCTTGCCTTACGCATCGCGTACTTACTGTCGCAAAAGACGTACGCAGGCGCGATTTTATGCCTTACCTTTACCGAGGCTGCGGCGGCGAATATGCGCGCGCGGCTTTTTGGGCTCGTGGGGGCCTTGGCATACCGCGTGCCAATCCATACCTTCCATAGTTTTTGCACGGAGCTTATTAATCGTAATCCCGAATATTTTTATGATTGTGCTGCGTTTAAGCCGGCAGATGATTTGGCACGCATTTCGATACTGCAAGATATCTTTCGCAACTTAGCGCACGATAACCCGCTTTGTACTCAGCACCCCGAGCAAGGCTTTGTGTATTTGAAGGCTGTGCAGCAGGCCATAACGCATTTAAAAAAGGCGGGTATGACGCCGGACGGTTTTTGGGATTTCCTTGTGGTAAATAAGGGTCAGTACGCGGCAATCAATGCGGGGATTGGGGTGTTCGACGAGCGGTTGTCGGTAAAGCGCATTCCCGTGATTCGTGACTATGCGGATTCGCTTAAGTCTGTCTCAGAAGCCTTATATGTCTCCTTATCGCATGCGCTTGATCTTGCAGATGAGGACGGCAAAACCGCTCCGCTTTCGGCGTGGAAAGAAAAGTGGACACGGAAAGATGATAATGGCGTACGCATCTTTAAAGATTCCGCTTATGCGGAAAAGATGGATGCGTTGGCCAGCGTCTATAAAGAATACCGTGCGGCGATGCATGCGAAGGCGCTCTATGATTTCGACGACATGATCCTCGACGTACTCGCCGCGTTTAAAACGCATGCGGGTTTTAGGCGGACGGTCGCGGAGCGGTATGCGTACGTTTTGGTAGACGAGTTCCAAGATACGAACGAGGCGCAGATGCGTATTTTAGAAACCTTCCAAGGCGACGTAATGGCAGTGGGGGACGACGACCAAGCTATATACAAGTTCCAAGGGGCGGAGGTGGCTAATATTTTGGGTTTTAAAAAGCGTTTTCCTGAGGCGAAGGTTATTGCCTTTTCTTCTAATTATCGCTCGCACGACGTTATCGTCGAGGCGGCACAGCGCGTTGCCGTGCAGGGTGAGAACCGTTTAGAGGCCAGCGCGGAGTTTACAAAAAAGGGGTCGGTTGCCGTGCGGGGCGCAGGCGGGGCAATAATCAGTAAGTCGTTCCCCACACCCTTGCATGAATACGCGTGGATAGCGGGGGAGCTTAAGCGGTTGATAACTGCGGGCGCAAACCCCGAGAGTATTGCGGTAATCGCCCGCGAGCATAAGCAGCTTGAAGCCTTGCAGCCGTTTTGTGCAGCGCAGGGTGTGCCCGTAGCATACGAACGCTTGCGAAATGCCTTGGATGATCCGCGCGTGCGGGAATTGCTGACGATGGCGAAGTTTGCGGATTCCGTAGCGCGCAAGTCTATGGAAGAGGCGGATTATTTACTGCCAGAGATTTTAAGTTTTCCGTTCTGGCAATTTACACGGCAGACGGCGTGGGAAATATCCGTTGCGGCGCGCGGGGAGCGCGGGTCGTGGCTTTCCGCTATGCGGCATAATGCGGACGCACAGGTTGTAGCGTGCGCCAACTTCCTTATCGAAGCCGGTGCGCGGGCCAAGGAAGAAACGGCGGATGCCGTAATCGACTTTCTTATTAACGGCGCTTTTCGTATGCATTATTTCAGTCCCGAGCGGTTGGAAAAGAATGCCGCCGAATACGTCTTATTTTTATCCGGTTTACGCGCGTTCATGCGGGCGCTGCGCGAATACCGCGCGGGCGAGTTTATATCCCTGCACGAATGCCTTGAGTTCGTTGCGTTGCACCAAATAAACGGTATCGCGATCCCCGACAAAAGCCCGTTTATTTCCGCAAAGAACGCCGTGCATATGGCATCCGTACACAAAATAAAAGGGTTGGAGTTCGAAACAGTGTTTGTTATCGGGTGTACGGATTCCGTATGGGCTTCGGGCGGGCGCGGGTCCTTATTACCCTTCCCTATTAACTTACCTATTGCGCCGACTCCAGACTCGGCTGATGACCATGTGCGTTTGCTTTATGTCGCGATGACACGCGCGAAACATACCCTATATCTTACTTCGTACGAGCAGACCGAGGGCGGGCGCGCTATGGAACGTGTACGTTTTCTTGCGGATATCCCCGTGGTGCCATCTGGAGACGAATGCCCGCCGGCAGAAGATATTCTTTCGGTGCGTGCCGATGCGGTAAGTCCTTTCGCGTTCACCGGCGGCGAGCGGGCGTTTTTAGAATCGCTCTTGCCGCAGTATCAGCTGAGCGTTACGCACTTGAATACGTTTCTTGATATTACAAAGGGCGGGCCGCACCGTTTTCTCGAAGAGTGCTTGCTCCACTTCCCGCATGCGAAGTCGCCCTCAGCGTCATACGGGTCCGCTATGCACGCGGCGGTGGAGGCGCTCCACGCACGGTTTCGGCAGATCGGTATATTACCTTCGGCTGAAGACTTAGTCGGCTTCTTTAGGCGTGCATTATCAACCGAGCGGCTCGCGCTCCACGACGTAAAGACGTATCTGGCGCGGGGTACGAAGGCCCTTACCGCGTTTTATGCGGCAAAGGCGCATACGTTCAAGGAAGGCGATATTGTGGAAATGAATTTCAAGGCAGAGGGCGTGATAATCGAAAACGCGCACCTAACGGGAAAGATCGACCGTATCGAGTTAGTGGGGGATGGCGCTGCTATTGCGTACGACTTAAAGACGGGAAAGTCCTCTGCGGAGTGGGGTCAAACCGATGCGCATAAAAAAATCCAATTACACGGCTATCGCCGCCAACTTCTTTTCTACAAACTGCTTATAGAAAATTCAACTACCCTCGGCGACCGGTCTATGGAGCGCGGCGTGCTTAACTTCCTCGAGCCACATAAAACACAGGGTATTTTAGACCTCGCGCTCGAAATCGAAGCGGCGGAAGTGGCGCGCCTCGAAAAACTGATAGGCGCGGTATGGCGCAAAATCCAATCACTCGATTTCCCGGACATTTCTAAATACCCGAAAGACCTGTCCGGCATTATGGCGTTTGAGGAGGATTTATTAAGTCATAGTATATGATGGGGTCTATAGGTGGTGTGATAGTATAAATATATGCTTTCTTCCAGTCGTTTTATTGTATGGATTTTTCTTGTCGTGCTTTCTACTTTTGTATTCGGCTTCGCCTTCGGGCATTCTTATTTTTCAGGTCTAGTTAAGCCTATTTTTATACATTCTGGGGATAATAATTCTTCTCGCGATGTTATTTCCTCCCCCATTCCTTCTGATTCTTTGTATTCCAATAAGTTTATAGAGTCTGAATTCGATCGTTGCATGTCCAATAATCCAACAGCATTCGTAATGAAATTATGTTATGACACCGCTTTCAAGGATTATGATGCTGAGCTTAAAATAGCTTATAGTCTTCTTTCGTCGGCATATGTTGATAATAAGATTGAAGAGGAGGGATTGCCTGGAGAAAATAAGAAGTTATTCGATATGCATAGGCGTGAAATGTGTCGTATTGGATCAGGTTTCGCTCGCGGATCTTCTATTGAAGAGACTTTGTATTCTGAATGTTATCTTCGCATGACTCGCTTTCAAATTCAGAATGTATGCTCGTTCGGTATTAAAGATAGCGTGTGCATGATTGACCCTATTCCTCAATCCGTTCTTGAGAAATATGAGGAATTAGAAAAAATATATAAGGTTTCTTTGGGTGCTAGGATTAATTATTGCGTGAAGGATGGTAAGGTGGCATATGTAGTGTCGGGTAGTGGCGGTTATACTGGAAAGTCTTTTTATTACGCTAAGAGCGGCAATGAGCTTGGTTCGAGTTATTTTACCGATGCGATAGATTTAAGTAAACCTCGACCGAAGCCGCCGATTAATATTCAGGAATATACGTGTAAGACTCTTAAAGAATCAGGGGTATTTGAGAAGCTTTAGTTTATAGCCTGAGAGATAAGTAGGTCGGGCCGAATAGTAATGTATACTGAATCCATGCGCCGCGGATTTTCGGTTATCGAGATGCTCGTCGTGATGAGTATTTTAGTGGTGCTTTCGTCGTTCCTTATTTTATATAACCGCACGGGGGAGCTGCAGATAGTATTACTTCGCGAGCAGGCGCAGCTGATAAGTACGGTGATCCGCGCAAAGTCATTGGCTTTGAATACGCTTATAGAAGACGTCCCCGCGTGCGGGTACGGCGTGCATATAGAGGTTTCTACGGCTGCGGCAACGCCGAGTAAATACTTCGTATACCGCGACAAGGCGATCAACTGCCGCACGAGCGATAGGATTTATGCCGCGGCGTCTGACGAAATAGTCGCGGGTACGGAAGTCGTATTGCCCAAGCAGGTAGTCTTTGGTGATATCGGCGTGCGCGACATTATGTTCGTGCCGCCCGAACCTGAGGCGTATCTCGACGGCAGCCAAGCCTTAGCGGAAGCTGATATAGTAATGGAAAGCGTAGACGGCAAAACTAAAGCGACCGTCACCGTAAACAATGCAGGGCAGATATCACAAAAATAAGGGGTATATATTAATCGAGGCTATTATCGCGATTACTATTGCGGTCGTGGGTCTTCTCGGTATCTTTTCGCTCCTTTCGCGATCGCTTTCCCTTAACCGCGTGGTTGCCGACCGGTTCGTTGCGTCGTATCTTGCCGCCGAAGGTATCGAGGTTGTGAAGAACTTAATCGACAACAATATCTTGGCGGGGAGGCCGTGGAACGCGGGCATTTCGAACGGTACGTACGAGGCGGATTATACGGATACGGGGTTGCGGCCGGATAGTAGTCGCTTTATCAATATCAACAGCGAAACGGGTGCCTATGGGTATTCGGAGCTCGTGCCGACGCTCATGAAGCGGAAGATTACCATAGGTAATTCTCCAGACGGCGAAGAAATTACTATCGGTTCCCGCGTTAACTGGACTACGCGCGGCGGCGGAAAGTTCGACATTAATTTAGAAAGCCATGTATTCCATTGGAGATAATATGAAAAACCGGCAAGGATTTACGATCATAGAATTAATGGTGGCGATGAGCTTGTTCGTCATTGTTGTGGGTATTACTTCCGGTACGTTCGTGCGGTCGCTCCGTACCCAGCGGCAACTCGTGGCGCTTATGGCGGCGAACGACAACGCGAGCCAGACGTTAGAGCAGATGACGCGTGAAATACGTACGGGCACGGCGTTTACGGCTACCGGTAGCAGGCTTGCATTTACGAATGCCACGGATGAGCGCGTGACGTACGACCTTTCGGGTAACCGCATAGAGCGCAACGGCAAGGCATTAACGGCCTCGAATGTGCTCGTAAAATATCTCACGTTTTCCGTTCGCGGGGCCGAAGTCGGGGACGGCATATCTACCCGCGTAACGGTCTTTTTGGGCGTAAGTGCCAAGGGTAAAATGGAGTCGTTCGTCACGCGCCTGCAGACCACGGTCGCTTCGCGCGTACTTGATGGTTGATGGTTTTCCGTGCCATACTTGCGTTACTAAAATATGAAAGAACAATACTACCTAACAGCGGAGCGTTTCGAGGAATTGAAGACCGAATTGGTTAATTTAAAGACGGTTCGCCGCTTGGAGGTGGCAGACCGCTTGAAGCGCGCTAAAGAGCTCGGGGATTTGTCTGAAAACGCGGAGTATTCCGAAGCCCGCGAAGAGCAGGCCGTCGTTGAGTCCCGTATCTTCGAAGTGGAGGATATGATCAAGAACGCCGTTATCATCAAGACGGGTACGGATTCCAAGCTCGTAGAGATTGGTTCTTCGGTAGTGGTGAGTAAGGGCGGTAAGGAGGTGACCTATCATATCGTAGGGTCCAACGAGACGAAGCCGGAAGATGGCTATATCTCGAACGAATCGCCCCTTGGCAAAGCATTTTTAGGCAAGAAGCCGGGGGAGGATGTTACGGTAACGACGCCGAAGGGCGACGTGAAATACACGATCGTAAAAATAGGTTAACCTAAGGCATAGGCCGATGGCAGAACAGGATTTAATCAACGAGCGGTTAAAAAAGCTCGAAGCGTTTCGTAAGGTGGGCGAAGAGCCCTATCCTTCTGCTTCGCATCGCTCGGTTAAGGCTGCTGACGCTATTGTGGGCGACGGGCTTGTTACCGTTGCGGGGCGCATACGCGGTAAGCGCGGCCAAGGCGGCGTGATGTTTTTGGATGTATGGGACGAAAGCGGCAAAATACAGTCCGTAGCGCGCGAAGACGGTTGCGCGGACTACGCGTTATTCCGCGACAACTTGGATATCGGCGACTTCGTAGAAGTTTCGGGTAAAGTATTTACGACAGACCGCGGCGAAAAGAGCGTAGATACGAAAGCTATCCGTTTGCTTACTAAAGCCATCCGCCCATTACCCGACCAGTGGTCTGGATTACAGGATGTAGAGATCCGTTTGCGTAAGCGGTATTTGGATACGCTCGCGAACCCCGAAGTACGGGAGATTTTTATAAAAAAGGCGGCGTTTTGGGATGCACTCCGTGGTGCGCTTAAAAAAGCGGATTTTCTGGAGGTGGATATGCCGGCTTTGGAGACGGTTGCGGGTGGGGCGGACGCGGAGCCGTTTGTAACGCACCACAACGCGCTCGATACTGATTTTAATTTGCGCATATCGCTTGAACTGCCTTTAAAGAAGATGCTTGTGGGCGGGTTCGAGCGCGTGTTCGAAATCGGCCGCGTGTTTAGGAATGAGGGTATCGACCGCGAGCATTTGCAGGATTATATCCAGTGCGAATTTTACGCTGCCTATTGGGATTATAAGGACTTAATGAAGTTTGTGGAAAAGGCCTATAAGGCGATTATCAAAAAGACCACGGGTGGCATGACGACTGTATGGCAGGGGAATACTATCGAATGGGGTGGTAAGTGGCCTAAGGTGGATTACGCTAAAGTATTTAAGGAAAAGACGGGGCTCGACGTGCTCGAAGCGCCTATTCATGAATTATTAGAAGTAGGTAAGAAGTTCGGCGCGAAAGTATGGTCGGAAATGGGCCGTGGCCGCATGATAGACGCGGTGTATAAAAAAGCCGTGCGGCCGACACTTATTCAGCCGTGCTTCCTTGTTAATCATCCGCTTGAGCTTTCGCCATTGGCAAAGCGCAGTGCGAAGAACGGCCGTATCGTAGAGCGTATGCAGGTAGTGGCGTGTGCTTCAGAAATTGGTAACGGTTTTTCGGAGCTTAACGACCCCGTAGACCAGCGCGGCAGGTTTGAAGAGCAAATGCGCCTGCGCGCAGCAGGGGATGCCGAAGCGCAGCCTATGGACGAAGAATTCGTGGAGGCTTTGGAATACGGTATGCCGCCCGCGGCAGGGTTTGGCTTATCCGAACGTATGTTCTCGATCCTTATGGATAAGTCAGTGCGCGAGACAGTCGTTTTCCCTTTAATGAAACCGAGGAAATAAAACTATGATAGATATTAAGATTATTCGTGATAACACAGAGGCTGTTCGTAAGGGTTTATTGAGGCGCGGTAAGGATGTAAAGATTGTCGACGAATTTTTAAATCTTGATACAAGGTGGCGCACTGCTTCTACCGCGCTCGATGCTGTGCGCGCAGCACAAAACGAATTATCTAAGGCGCGTGATGTAGAAGGCGCAAAGGCGAAGAAGGTAGCGGTAAAAGAACTGGAGGTTACCCTTACGGCGCTTGAAGCGGAGCGAAATACCTTGCTCCAGAAGTTCCCTAATATCCCGATGGACGACGTGCCGGAGGGTAAGGATGATTCCGCAAATGTCGTGGTGCGCGAAGCCGGTGCGAAGCGCGATTTTAATTTCCCTATAAAAGATTATTTAACAATTGCCGAAGGCTTGGGCGTGATAGACGTAAAGAAAGCTGCGGAAGTATCCGGTAGTCGCTTCGGCTACTTGAAGGGTAAAGCCGCCCTACTTGAATTCGCTTTAGTGCAGTTCGCGATGAAGAAGTTGGCGGCGAAGGGCTTTACGCCGGTAGTCCCGCCCGTAATGATCCGCCCTGAAGTATTTATGGGTATGGGTCGCTTAGCGGCAGATCAAAAAGACGAACGGTATTATTTACCGGCAGATGATTTGTATTTAGTGGGTAGTGCGGAGCATACCTTAGGGCCAATCCATATGGACGAAGTCTTGCGTGAAAAGGATTTACCAAAGCGGTACGTGGCGTTTTCTACCTGTTTTAGGCGTGAGGCGGGGTCATATGGCAAAGACACGAAGGGGATTTTGCGCGTGCATCAGTTCGATAAAGTAGAAATGTTTTCGTTCGCGTCGCCTGAAAAGTCCGCGGAAGAACACCAGTTCTTGCTGTCGTGCCAAGAGGAGATTTTAAGCGACCTTAAGTTGCCATACCGCGTTGTAGAAATCTGCGGCGGGGACATGGGCTGGACGGACGCGAAGGCGTACGACTGCGAAACGTGGTTGCCGGCGCAAAACGGCGGTAAAGGGGAGTACCGCGAAACGAACTCGTGTTCCAATACGACGGACTTTCAAGCCCGCGGTATTAACGTGAAGACGGACAAGGGCGTATACGCCCATATGTTGAACGCCACGGGTATCGCCATAGGGCGCATCATCATCGCTATTATCGAAAACTACCAAACCGCGGAAGGCGACTTCGAGATTCCGGACGTTTTGAAGACGTATTTTTAAGTAAAAAAAGAAGCCCGATCACATAGAGGGTGATCGGGCTTCGGGTTCAGGATCTTGTTAGAGCACTTCCAGCTTTTCGGCTTCTTCCAGCAGACCGAGCGTCCGATAAATCAGAAGCAGGGGCTTGCTAGATGAGCGGAATTTCAAACGTTCCGCGGAGGTCATTTCCCGACTGACTGCATCTGCAAATTCGGCGTTTTCCAAAACGCATTCGCAGAGAAGTTCGATTTCCACGGTGTACGTTCCTTGTCGGTTATTGAACTGGCTGCTGTTCAATGCTGCGAGCGGAAACCTTTCATGGCCTTCCATCCATCGCTGCAGCTTAGTCGGATCGCCGTCGGCAATCGTTCCTGATGCGATGAATTCACTGCAGAGGGCGTCTCCTGCGAAAAGGCTGTGGAGTGCTGGCAGTAATGCAGGGGCAATACCGCAGATCGTAAATTTTGTCGTAAGCATGGCACTAGTTCCTTTATTGGGCGAGTTCGTTACCCGCCGCCTATGGAGGCTCCGAGACGTTCTCGGATTACTAAATATAATATAGCACGTAAATATATAAAAAGTCAAGTATACGCAAGGCCTTTATTTCATTATGTTTTAAGGTATCTATGGAGCGTAAATATAAAGTGTGGCTGGAAGTGAGCGAGGGTGCGGTGAAAAAGAATATCCGCACGTTCCGCGGGCTTTTGGATAAAAAGACGCAGTTGTATACGGTCGTAAAATCCAATGCATATGGCCACGGGCTTATGCAGTTTTCGGCGATTGCGGATAAGGCCGGCGTGGACGGCTTTTGCGTGGATTCCGTCGTTGAGGGCGTAAAGCTTCGCACGCACGGCATTACTAAGCCGATTTTGGTGTTGGGCTACACGCTACCGGCGCTCTATGCGGTGGCGGCGGAGCACGGTATTACAGTTACGATTTCAAACGTTGAGGCGCTTGTCGCATGGAGTAAGGCAAAAGCTAAGCCGCAATTCCATTTTAAAATAGATACCGGTATGCACCGGCAGGGTTTTCAATTAGAGGATTTGCCCGCGGTTATTAAAAAGCTCGTGAAGCTAGACATTAAAAAATATGCCGTCGGTATATATACCCATTTCGCGATGGCAAAAAACTGTGAAGATACGGCGTTTACGGAACAACAGCTGGCTGTATTCGAAGAAGCATGCGCGTTATTTAAAGACGCGGGTTTCGATAATCTTTTACGCCATGCATCCGCTACGGGCGGCACGTTCCTCGGTAAAGAATTCCATATGGATATGGTGCGAGTCGGTATCGGCCTCTACGGCATATGGCCGTCGAAAGAATTGGAAGGCCAGTTAGGCAATGCAATAACCCTTACGCCGGCCCTCGGTTGGCACTCCGTTATAAGTGAAACGAAGAAAATAAAAAAAGGCGAAGCCGTGGGCTACGATTGTACGGAGCGCGTTATGCGCGACACGGTACTCGCCGTAATTCCCATAGGCTATTGGCACGGCATTCCGCGCGCGGCTTCGTCTGTTGGCTCTGTGCATATCGGCGTTAAACCGGCGAAGATTATAGGGCGCGTTTCCATGGATATGATAGTTGTTGATGTCACGGATCTCCCGTGTAAGGTGGGTACGGAAGTCCGCATCATGCCGCTCGAGCTCGCCCGCAGCATCAGCGCTTCGCCCTACGAAATCATTACTCGCATCAACCCCCTTATCCACAAGGTTATCGTGCGTTAATTATTGCGGAACCGGCGTATACTGTAGGTATATGCTCCGCCCGCGGAAGAAAAAGAAGAATTGGCTGCGGCCCGCCGTATCGTTTGCCGTGCTCGCGGCAGTTATTTTTATAGGCGTGCGTTTCCGCGCGCAGGCCGCGCGGCTCGTATCAAGCGCGTGGCTCGTGGTTAAGAAGCCGGATATCGCCTCCGTTTTACATGCGGTGAGGCGCGAAGACTTCGGCATGCTCTGCGTAAAGGATGTAGCGGGGGCGGATAGCTGTTACGTATTCGATAAGGAAGGCGTTATATTCGAAGCTGCGAACGTCGTGGTAGGTAATGTGATCGCTCGCGTGGACGATGCGTCTGACTTTAAGCCTGCGTTGGGCGTGATACTTGCGGACCCCGACATATGGGGAAATATGGTTCCTATTATTGCGTATGCGAAGGACAGCCTGCCTGCGAGCCGTATGGAGCTATTACGAACTGAAAAAGAAATCACGGTAACTCTTATGGAT